>JBBSKE010000266.1:0-5712 GCA_038256595.1 Tepidiformales bacterium
CGTACACCGCGCTGCAGGGCACGCCGGCCGCGCCGAGCAGTTCCATCACTTCGAACTTGGTCCGTTGGCGCGTCCACTCGGCGATGATCTCCCAGAGTTCGTCCTGGTGTTCGAGCCGGGCGGCGTGGGTGCTAAATCGGTCGTCCGCGAGCAGGTGGTGCATCTCGAGGCCGCCGAGGAGGCTGTCCCACATCCGGCTCGTGACCACCATGATGAAGACGTGGTCGTTCGGCCCGCCCGGGGCGCAGGGGTAGACCGCCGTCGGCACGACCATCCGGTTGCCCGTCCGCGGGACCGGGCGGCCCGGGTTCCGTTCGCGCCGCGACATCGGCATGCGCATGAAGTTCGCGACTGTCTCCTGCATCGCGACCTCGACCACCTGGCCGCGGCCCGTCTTTAGGCGCTGAATGTAGGCAGCGAGGATGCCCATCGCGAGATGCATCCCGGAGCCGGTGTCCGCGACCGTCGCACCGGGGCGAATCGGCGGGCCATCGGCCTCTCCGGTCACGCTGTAGGAGCCGCCGGCCGCCTGCGCCACCCAGTCGAAGCACTTGAAATCCTTGTAGAGCCCGGTCGTACCGAAGCCCTTGATCGTCCCATAAATAATCGCCGGGTTGATCGCCTTGAGGACGTCGTAGCCGAGGCCCAGCTTCTCCATGGTGCCCAGCGTGAAGTTCTCGACGACGGCATCGACGTTCGGGACCATCTTCAGGAAGAGCTCGCGGCCCTCCGGCGTGCCGAGGTTCACGGCGACGCTCTTCTTGTTGTGATTAAAGGAGAGGAAGTAGAGCGAATCCTTGCCCCCGCCCTCGGTCTGCCGCCCAGGGTCGCCCCGCTCCGGGTGTTCGACCTTGTAGACGGTGGCGCCGAACCACGCGAGATACTGGGTACACGAAGTGCCGGCCTCATACTGCGTAAGGTCGAGCACTTTCATGCCATCGAGTGCTGGCATGGCATTCTCCGGGGTTTGGGATGTGGCCGGACTATACGCCCGGCGTGCGGTGGCGGCCAACGGCGACACCCTCACGAGTCGCGAAGGTGACGCCAGTTTCCTCGCCTGCGTATGATGCGCCTTCGCCGGCCTCTTCCATCTCCTCACGCGGGCCGGGAACGAAAATGCACAATCCCGGAGGTTGTTTTGGAATTTTGCCGAACTGAGACGAAAGGCCACGTGCTCTACGTCACGATTACCCGCCCGAAGGTGATGAACGCGCTCCACGCCCCGGGGAACCTCGAACTCGATGGCGTCTGGAACGAATTCGCCGCGAACGATGACCTCTGGATCGCCGTCCTCACGGGCGAAGGCGACCGCGCATTCAGCGCCGGGAACGACCTCAAGTACACCGCCGAGATGTCCCGCATTCCCGTCGAAGAGCGCCCGAAACTCGGCTTCCCGAAGGGCGGCTTCGGCGGCATCACCAGCCGCTACGACCTGTTCAAGCCGGTCATCGCGCGGGTCAACGGGTTTGCCCTCGGTGGCGGGTTCGAAATGGCTCTCGCCTGCGACATCATCGTCGCGGCCGACCATGCCGAACTTGGCCTCCCGGAACCGCGCCGCGGCCTCATCGCCGGCGCCATGGGTGTCCATCGCATGCCGCGCCAGGCGCCACTCAAGGCAGCAATGGGCCACATGCTCACCGGCCGCCACATGTCCGCCCAGCGCGGCTACGACCTCGGCCTGGTCAACCAGGTCGCCCCCCTCGCAGACCTCGATGGCGTGGTCGAAGAGTGGGTCAACGACATCCTCCGGTGCGCGCCACTCTCCGTTCGCGCCACGAAGGAAGCGAGCATGAGCGGCCTCGAGATGACCCTCCAGGACGCCGAGCGCGGCAAGTTCGAATGGGAGCAGCGCCGCCGCACCGCCGACGACTCGGTCGAGGGCCCTCGCGCCTTCGCCGAAAAGCGCACACCTAACTGGACCGGGAGGTGGTAGGAAAATGACCGAAGAAGACGTGATCACTGACGAAATGCGCGCCGCAATCGGCGTCGAATCCGAGCCGAGTGTCCGCGAAGTCGATCGCACGCAGATTCGGCTGTTCGCCCGCTCTGTCGGCCACACCGACCCCATCTTCTACGACGTCGATGCAGCGAAGGCAGCCGGCTATCGGGACCTCGTGGCCCCTCCGGGTTACCTCGGCACGCCGGTCTTCATGCCTGGCCAGGCGGCCCGCGCGATGCAGGAGTTCCAGCCGAAGATCCCGATGAATCGCCGGCTGAACGGCGGCACCGAGATCGAATATCTCGAGGACATCTGCGCCGGGGACGTGATTACCGCCACTTCCCACGTCGCCGATTTCGTCCAGACCAGCGGCAGCATCGGCACGATGCTGATCACGACCACGAAGACGGTGTACAAGAACGCCGAGGGCAAGGTCGTGGCGGTTGGCACGGGCACGGGTATTCGCTACTAGCGAAGGGTGCTGGCGGCACTGATAATCGCAGCGCCGCCAGCCGTTGGTTGGCTGACTCGAAGCTGGTCGCGAGGAGGTGAGCATGGCGGAGCGGCTCCCGCGGCTCCTGGTCATCCAGTCGGTCCCTCTCGACCGCGCGATCGGGCGGGTAGTCTTCAATCTGCTGAGCCGCCGCGAAGGCCGCTACGAGGCGATGCTCTTCCTCCACGCCCGCGACGACGAAGAGCGTGCCCAGGCCCGGGCGTATGCCGACGAACTAGGCCTGCCGCTGCGAACGTTCCAGCTCAAGCGGCGGTACACGCGCATGCCCCATGGCCTTCGCTGGCTGCCCTGGAAGGTTGCGACACTCGCCATCCTCCTCGGCCAATCGGTACGCATGACCGTCGCCGCCCGGTCGTTCGCCCCGGACGCGGTCTACTCATGCCAGGACCTCTGGGACGCGATCCCGGCAGAGGCGACAGCGCGACTGCTGCACCGGCCGCATATCGTCCATTCTCACGGCGTTGCCGAACTCCTCGGGTTCCTGCAGTCGTTCGTCGTCCGCCGTTGCGCCGCCGTCATTTCCGTGAGCCGCTTCATCGACGAGAACCTTGCGAACCATGGCGTGCGCAAGAACCGCCGCGCGACGATTCGCAACCCCCACCCGGAGTTCGACCACGATATCCGCGCCAACCGCGATCTGATCCGCGCCGAATTCGGGATCGCCGCGGACGCGCTTGTGGTCGGCATGGTCTCCGACATCCGCCGGGAGAAGCGCCATCAGGACCTGCTGCGGGCCTGGAAGCTGGTCGCCGGCGAGTTCCCCGGCGCGCGCCTGCTGATCATCGGCGACGGCGAGTTGCTCGAACCGTCGCGCGCGCTGGCCGCGGAACTCGGCCTCGACGCCATCATCCCCGGCCGCCGGACCGACATCCCAGACGTGCTCGGGGCGATGGACATCTTCGCCCACCCATCGGTGGCCGATGCCGCGCCGCTCGCTGTCGGTGAGGCGATGTCCGCCGGCCTGCCGATCATCGCCTATCGCGAAGGCGGCGTGCTGGAGACGGTGACCGAAGGCGAAAACGGCCTCTACGCCGAATCGCTTGATGTCGAGGGCCTGGCCGCCTGCCTGCGCACGCTCATGTCGGACCCTGCGCTACGGGAGCGAATGGGCGCCGAATCCGCCGCCCGCGCCGCCCGCTACACCTGGGACGAAGCAGCCACAAAGTTCGCCAAAATCGTGCGCAAGGTGACCCTCACCAGCAGAGACTAAGACTGCCCCAGCCACGGATCCGTCGGAGCCCTTCTATACGTGAGCGCCAGCGCGGGGACGTCGTGATTCGCCGTTAAACCCGCCCCGCCAGCGCGAGTCCGTGCTCCTGGACCATCTCCTGTCACCGGTCGTGGGCCTGCGGGCAGGAGATCTCGTGGCGAATCGCAACGACCCCTCCGTCCCCGTCGGGTCCGAGCCCGAGTTCCCGTCCTGCTACGGAGCATCTTCCCTGCGCACTCGGAGCGTGGAGCCGTTCGCTTCGAGGATGCGCACTTTCGCGCCCTCCGGGATCGGGCCCGCGTCGGCTTTCGCCTTCCACTGCTCGCCCTGGATGAAAATCAACCCCTTCGGGTCGATCCTCGTCCGGGCGACGGCGACTTTGCCCACGAGCAGCGGCGTGCTCGTCGCTCCACTCCAGTTGATGACGCGCGCCATGGCGACGGCCACGACCAGGAAGACGGCGAGCACGGAGATGCCGAGTACCAGCCCGAGCCATTCCGGCGGGCGGAACTCGGAGGGCGTGTCGCGGAAGGCGATGATTACTCCGAGGATCATCGCGACAACGCCCGCGACACCGAGCATGCCCCCGGAGGGCACCACCAGTTCGAGCCCGAAAAACGCGAGCGCCATGATGATGAGGATGATGCCGATCGTGTTCACCGGGAGGATATCGAAGCCGAGGAAGCCCAGCGCGAGGCTGATTCCGCCGATGAGCCCCGGGAACATCAGCCCCGGGTTCGCCATTTCGATGATGATTCCGAAAAATGCGACGCTAAGCAGCAGCGAGGCAATCGTCGGGTTCGCGATGACCGAGAGAAACCGCTCCCACACCGTCATATTCACGTCGACCACCGGCGTGTCGAGCAGCCCGCTCAACTCGACCTGCTGACCGCCCGCGAGCGAGATGGTGCGCCCGTCTGCCTGGCTCAGGAGGTCGTTCCGGTCGCTGGCGACGAAATCGACGACGTTCAACTCGGCCGCTTCGGTCGCGGTGGAGGCGATTGCGTCGCGCACCGCAGATTCGGCCCAGTCGGCGTTGCGGCCGCGCGATTCGGCACTCCCGCGGATAAGCGCGACCGCATCGTTCTCGATTTTCGCCCCGAGGGTGCCTTCGATGTCGCTGCCATCAGAATTGATGGCCGAGGCGGCGCCGATCGAGGTGTTGGGAGCCATCGCGGCGATGTGCGCGGCCATCGTGATGAACGTCCCGGCGCTCGCCGCCCGCCCTCCCGAGGGCGAGACGTAGACTGCAATCGGCACCGTCGAGGCTTCGATTCGCCTGACGATGTCGCGCATCGATTCGTTCAGGCCGCCGGGTGTATCGAGTTCGATCACCAGCAGCTTCGCCTCGCTCGACTCTGCATCGTCGATGCCGCGGTCGATGTAGCGCGCCATAATCGGGTCGATGGTGCCATCCGCTTCGAGGAAATGGACGGCGCCGCGCTCGGCTTCGGACCCACAGGCGACGACCGCCACGCCAATGAGGGCGAGCAGGAGGGGGAACAGTGCGGGGAGGCGGGCTCGTCGCATCTTATGGTCGAGTATACCCGCCCGGGAACGCCTGTGGACCCGCTGCCAGTTACTCCGCATGCGAATTTCCGCCTGGTTAAGCGGCGCGTACGAATTCGAGCGGTGTGACCTGGCTGGTCTGGACTGGCACGGGCTTCGAGGAGAGGCGGCAGGCGCGGCCTTCGAAATCGTCACCGAACATCGCTTCGAGCGCGCGCGAATCGAGCAGAGCATCGCGGACGCAGCTCGCGAGACGGAAACGCATGCCCGCCGCGCAGCCGCTGCGTTCGAGGAACCCGGCGCGCACCTGGCGGTCGAGCCACGGCATGAGATGCGATTCGCGCAGCCCGGTCGTGAGCGAGAGTTCGGACGCAGTCGAAGGGCCGTTGTCGGCGAGCGCCTGGTAGAGCCCGAAGCTGTTCCCGATGCGCACCTGGTAGAGGTCAAACCAGCCGCCGGATTGCTTCCATCAGCTTGCTGGCAACGTAGTCGATCAAGGGTCGTTTCGTCATGGCAGTTTGCCTCATACCTGGAATATTC
>JBBSKE010000267.1:0-5706 GCA_038256595.1 Tepidiformales bacterium
GAAGGGCTACACGCGTTCGATCTGGATGACGCCTGCGGTTCTGTTCGCCGCGGCCCCAATATGGCTCGGAAACCTGGCCACGCTCGGCTGAGGCGAGCAGCGACCGGCAAAGGCACTGCTGCGGCGCAGCCGGTCCGTCGATAATCCGGGCATGTTCGTTCGAATCCCTCGCCACCGGAAACCAGCCACGCCGGGTGGGCTGCCGCCTGGCGATGGCGCGCCGCTCACACCCGATTGGATGGCGGTCGCCGGCCCAGCACCGAACTCGAACCCAGCAGGACCTGGACAACCACTCGCACCGGGCACGACCGCCTCGCTATGGGTCGTGTTGCCGCAGCTGCTCAGCGCTGCATCGATCGTCCTCTCGTTGTCGAACCTCTACCGCGCGCTGTTTCGGCGGATCACCGGCGAAGACCTCTCCGGGCTGCTCGCAACCCCCAGCAATGCGAGCCTTGCGCTGGCCGGGGCATTCCTCGTCGCCGCCGTCGGTTCGCTTCGAATCGCGGGTTCGCGCGGGTTTCGGCCGAGAGCAGGCGACTTCCTGGCCGTTGGCATCGCGACCGCCGCCTTCGCGTGGGCCGCATACGCCCTCCTTCGGTAGGCACGTTCGCTCGCGAGGCCCGCTGACTCTGTAGACGTGGCTGGCAGCGGTCGATGATTGAAGCATGAGCACGCAGCCGCTTTCCGCGGTTCTTCATCGAAGGCACGGCCGCCCAGCCGCGCCCCCGAGGCGATACGACAGCGTCGTCCCGTGGCTGCCGTTGATCCTCAGTACGCTGGCCGTGCTCTTCATCGGCGCGTTCTGCCTCATTGGCTGGATGGCGATAGCCGGCCCGGGAGTGGCCATCGACGGCAGCACCAGCGAGGCGGCAAACCTGCTCTGGTATTGCGCCCTGACGGCGATCTTCCTCTGGGCGTTCAGCTTCGGCGGCTCGGTGGTCGCGCTGGGTGTGGTCATCGCGAAGGGGTATCGCCGGTCATCCTGGATGGCGCTGCCGGTGCTCGCCGCCTCGACGCCGATCGGGCTGGTCGCCTGGGCCGTGGGTTCGCACTGAGCACGACTTTCCACGCGGCGGACCGGACAGCGACGATGATGGCGCGCCAAGGCGTAGGGATGCGGTAGGGCGAATACTCGGCAGGTGAGGACTGGCACGCACTCGCTTGGGCGCGAGCGCTTCTGTCGTGGAGGTGGTGGGCCTGCGGCGGGCGGGATTCTCTAATACAGGCCCGTGCGGTAGCTCTCTTCCAGGTTCGCGTCGATGGTCGATGGATCGACGTCTGGGAGGCCCATCTGGTCGCGGTACATGCAGCCGGCGGAGGGCAGTTCGTCCCGGTTCATATAGCTCGCCGGGTCCCAGAGGTTCGAGCGCCGGAACGCCTTCGCACAGTGCAGGTACGCTTCTTCGACCGTGATCACGATCGCCAGCTTCGGCGCCTTGCCGCCAACAGCCATGGCTTCGAGCAGGTCCGGATTCGTCGTCAGGGCCGCGGTGCCGTTCATCCGGAGGGTGTCCTCGACGCCAGGAATCATGAAGAGCAGGCCCGCGTGGCCGGTCTCCATGATGTTCGAGAGCGAATCGAGCCGCCGGTTGCCGGGGCGGTCGGGGATGGCGATGTGCTGCTCATCGAGCACGTGGACGAAGCCGGGGCCATCGCCGCGGGGGCTCACGTCGCAGGTGCCATTCGCCGCTGCGGTCGAAAGCAACGCGAACGGCGAGCGTGCGATGAAGGCGGCGAAATGCCCGTCGATCCGGCCGATATCCTTCTTGATTGGGCCCGCGGCCGGGTGCCCCATGAGCGCCCGGAGCGAATCCATGTCGGGGATGGTCTCGTAGCTGGCGCCACTGGCGAGCATCACGCTGGTCATGCGAATCACCTCAACTTCTCCTGGCGCGAAGTGTAGCCTATTGCCGGCGAATTTCGGAACCGCACTGGCGAAACGGCCGGTGCTACACTAGGCGGCGGCCGAATGGGATCGGCCCGGGAGCCGTGCCGTGGAAGCAAATGTGTTCACGTTCCTGGAGGATTCTGGCTTCGAAGGGCTCGCCCTGCTGCTGCTCTTCGCCTCGCTGGCGACGTTCGGGCTGTGGGCGGTGGTGCTCGGCGTGCTCTGGGCGGCGAGCTTCCCGCGGCTGCCCTCCGCAGGCCCCGAGACGTCCGATCTCGGGCCAGAACCGCCCGCCATTTCGAACCTTCTCGTCCATCGCTTCAAAGTCACGCATGCGGCCATGCCGGCGACCCTGCTCGACCTGGCGGCCCGGCGGCTGCTCGAGATCCAGATGCTCGGCCGCGACAACTTTGTCATCCGCGTGAGAGCGCGCGACAACGAGGGCGACGACCTCCTCCCGTATGAGCGGCAGCTCTTCAACTGGGTAAAATCGCAGGCGACGGGCGGCTCGGCGCCACTTGAGGCGCTCTCCGTGGGCAGCCCCGGGCAGGCCGCGAGCTTCTGGTCGCGCTTCCAGGACAGCGTGGTCTCCGACGCGCGCAAGCGCGGCCTCGTGCGCAGCCGCTGGGCGAAACGCGACTGGGTCATTCTCGGCACGATCCTCGCGGTAGCGATGGGGCTGCTCGCGCTCTCGTTCGGCTCGGCAGGCGTCGGCGACGGCGGCAGCGACCCGATGAACACCGGCGATTGGCTGCTCTTTGCCGCCTTCGGCTGGGGCGGCATCCTCGCTGTCATCACGCGCTTCCAGGACCTTCGCGACACGAAAAAAGGCCAGGAGGTGGCCGGCCGCTGGCTCGGAGTGCGCAACGCCTTCAAGAAAAGCACCGCCTTCAACGACGTCCCACCCTCCCACGTGACCATCTGGGAGCGAAACCTCTCGCACGCGGTGGCGATGGGCCTCGCCCACGAGTCGGTCCGCCAGCTCCCATTCGAAGAGGAAGACCCGGAGACTGCCTGGACCCGGCATACCGGCGTCTGGCGCGAAATCGACATCGATTACCCGGTGCGCTTCGGCTTTAGCGAGCGGCCCCTCTGGGTGCTCTGGGGCGGCCTCTGGCGCGTCGCAGTCTGGGGTGGGCTGGCATTTTTCGTCGTTCCGGTGGCCTCGCGCATCCTCTGGGACGTAATCCAGGAGTTCCGCACAAGTAACGCCGAGCAGCTCAACGACATCAGCCCGCTCGCAATCAACGGCCTCATCGCGATCATCGTCGCCTTTGTCGGCGGGTGGACCGTCTTCCTGCTCGTGCGCTTCTCGGCGGGCCTGATTCGCCTCTGGCGCTCGCTGAGCGACCTCGGCAAGCCGCCTGTGGTGGTCGAAGGCGAAGTCGTGAAGCTGCACATGGGCCGAATCGCGGTCGACGACGGCAAGGTCGAGGAGACGAAAGCATGGATTCCGCCACTGACCGCGCCCGCCCTCACGCGCGGCATGAAGGTTCGCTTCAAGCGCACGCCGAACCTCTGGCATGTGACGAACGTCGAAATCCTGAAGCTCCCCGATGGCGCCGAACCGCGGGCAGCGGCGGCCACGCGCTCCGGCGGCGCTGCTGGCATCTCGGGCGCGCCAGCGTTCAACCTCCCGGCGATTAATGCAGCGACTGGGCTCTCGCTCGCGGTCGACCGCTCGAATGCCGACCCGGAACTCGACGCCGAGATGGCTGGCGCGGTTGGTCCGTTCGGGCGGGCGGTGGCGAGTGCTGCCTTCAGCGATGGGCGGCTCGACGTCCACATAGTGAAGCTGGACCCGGCCGTGATCGGTGGAATCGCCGGGACGGTGATGAGCTTTATGACGAGCAAGGCCGAACAGCGCATGGCGCGCTTCGATGGCGCCGGCGATAGCGGATTCTGGATGGGCGAGGACACGCTCATCGTCAGCGAAGGTGAAACTCGCTACATGGTGCGCGTCACGGGGAGCGAGGATGTGGCGCGGCGGCAGCTGGTGGCCGAGCAGGTCGCGCGCGTCGTGGTCGAAGGAACTCCCGCGGCCGCACCGGCTGCGGCGAGCGCGAGTCCGCTCCCGGGAGGAGCCGCGGGGCCGCTGGGCAACCCGATCTTTGCGGCGGCGGCCATGGCATCCGTCGCGGCGGCGAAACGGGCCGGCGTCGACGAATCTGCTCCAGTGGCCAGCGAAAACCCGCCCGGGACCGACGATCCGGCGGCGGTGACACCTCCTCCCGAGGAATTCCCGGCTCCTAGCAGTGATGTTCACGCCGAAATCGATGTCGAAGCGCCAATCGAGATGTTCGAACCGGGTCATATCGCGTCCGAACCGGCTACTGAGGCAGCCGGCATCCTGTACACACCGCCGCCGGTGTTCGAAAGCGCACCCGATATTGACGCGGTAGCCACTGCCGATGGCCGGGTCATCGTGCCCGCGGATGTGCGGCCACCGACTCGCGGCTTCCCCCGTCCTGGCCGCCGGTTCGGCCCGGACACCGACGTCGCCGAGTCGGCCCCGCTGGCCACAGTTGCCGCACCGGTTGCAGAGTCGCCCGTGGCGCCCTCGATGCCAGCCCGTGCTTTCGTCGAACCAACTGCAGCGGATGTGCCCGCCGGCGCTCCTTCGACCCCCATCGAAGTCGTCGTTCCAGACGCGTCAGCGCCAGCACCTGTGGCGGCGCCATTGCCGGTTGAGCCCGCAGATGCGCCTCGCGGGTTTCCGCGTCCCCGGCCCCGAGCCGAAAACGACGAGGCAGACGATACGATCGAATCTCCCGCTCCCGCAAAGCCGACGACCACCTCCGCTCCGCCAGCATCGCCAGCGGAGCCGAAGCCGCCGACTCGCAATCCCTGGAAACGCTAGACGGCCGCGATCTGTGCGGCAGCAGCGCCCTGGTTCGCGGCGCTCGAGCCGGCGAACCGCCCGATGAGCTCCATCGACGGGTCCGACTCGAGCGCGGCGCACACGTCGTGGGTCAACTCGTAGCGCTCGCGCGTGACCGTGTCGCGGGTTGTCTCGTAGACGGCGAGGGCGGCTTCGAGCGGTTCGCGGCCCGATAGCCCGGCGTCGAGCGCGCCCGACAGGAGATCGGCATCGCGAAACGCATCGTTGATCCCGTCGCCGAGAATCGGGTCCTTGATAAAGCCGGCATCGCCGACCAGCGCCCAGCCCGGGCCATAGGGCTTCCGGTAGAAGCTCGCACGAGTCGGGAAGCCTTTCATTTTTTCGAGCCGTTCGCCGCTCGCGAGTTTCTCAGCCAGGGTAGGCGCGTTCTGCCCGATGAGGTTCGTGAGGTAAGCCTCCGGGTCGGCGCGCGCCTCTTCGAACCTCGCGATTGGCGCTTCGAAACCGACGAACGCTGCGTCGTTGTTGGTCGGAAAGGCGAAAATGAGGTGGCCGCCGCGAAAATAGAACGTCGCATCGTCGGGACCGAAGCCGGAGTAGATGCCGTAGTAGCCGGTGGTCAGACCCGGATGCTCGTGGCTGCGCGGCGGATCGACGGCGCGGGCGACGACCGAATTGCGACCGTCGGCGCCAACGAGCACGCGGCACGTCTCGGTCACCGATTGCGAACCATCGACCTGGAGGCGAACGCCGGTCACCGTGCCCTCGGCGTCCTTGAGCACCTCCTGGACCGAGCAACGCTCGCGCACGTCGACACCTGCTTCGCGGGCGCCGTCGAGAAGGATTTGGTCGAGGATGAACCGCCTCGGCGCCTGTGTCTGGACCGGCTGCATCGGCGATCGCATCTCCATCGCGCCAAACGCGACATTCATCGCCGGGAGGAACGGTGTTCCGGCGGCCACCAGCCGGTCGTGGA
>JBBSKE010000268.1:0-5691 GCA_038256595.1 Tepidiformales bacterium
AACATCGCCAAGATGGAAGTCTCAGTGCCGCTTCCGATTATCGTGAACTCGGCCGGGTGTGCGGCGGCGATGAAGGAGTACGGCGACCTCCTGCGCGACGACCTCGACTGGAGCCACCGCGCCCACCAGTTCGCGAAGCGCGTCGCCGACCCCTCGGAGTATCTCGCGCGGATGGGCATCGAGTTGCCCTTCGAACGCGGCGCCGGCGACAACGAGCGCGTGACCTACCAGGACCCCTGCCACCTCGCGCACGCCCAGCGCATCCGCGAACAGCCGCGGTCACTCATGCGCGCGGCTGGCTGCGAGATCATCGAGACGCCCGGGGGGGACATGTGCTGCGGCGCGGCGGGCATCTACAGCCTCGTCCAGCCGGAGATGTCGCGGCAGCTGCGCGGCAAGAAAGCCGACCAGTTCCACGCGGCCCAACCGACGATTGTGGTCACCGCCAACCCTGGCTGCCAGATGCAGTACGAGTCGGCCGTACGTCAGGCCGGCGTGAAAGCGCGCGTCCTGCACGTCATGGAACTGCTGGACGAACGCCTGAAGCGTTAGCGCAACGATACTGACACCGGCCATGCGCCTTTCGGGCGGTCGGCGCGCTCGATTAATTCACCACCCGTGCCGATACCTGTTGCATGGAAATCAGCGGGATTGGTTCTGCGAGCGTCATCCTGGACATGCAGGCTGGCGCCAGCCAGGCGAGACTCGCGCTCCTGGCAGCTCATAAAGTGATGAAAATCGAGAAGGCAATGGGGCAGCAGATGGTTGCGCTGCTCGATCCGAGCACCGGCAGCCGGTTCGACCAGCGGGTCTGACGCCTGCGCCGAGGTGCGTCGCAGGCCTTCGAAGCGAATTCGATGGCGAGTCGAGACGAACCCTCCATCCCTGTCGGGGCTCGGAGACCGGACCACGCAGCGCCGTGCTCGTACTCTGGGCGAGGTCCAGGGGCTACGCGACAGTATTTCGCAGAACGCCGACGCCACCGACTTCAATTTCGACTACATCGCCGGATTTGAGCGCCTGCGGGCTGCCGGGGGTGCCGGTGAAAATGACGTCGCCGGGCACGAGGGTCATCACGCTGGCCACGTACCGGACGATTTCGGGAATATCGAGGATAAGCTCGTTCGAGTTGCCGTGCTGGGCCTCTTCGCCGTTCACGCGGGTGCGCAGCTCGATGTTCCAGAACTCCAGGCCCGTGGCGATGCTCGGCCCGAAGATGCCGAACGTGTCGCTGCCCTTCGCCCGCCACCACTGGCCGTCCGCCGACTGCCATTCGCGAGCCGAGACGTCGTTGCCGCAGGTGTAGCCGAAGATGCCGTCGAGCGCTTCGTCCCGGGAGACGTTCTTGAGCCGCTTGCCGATGACAATAACGATTTCGCCCTCGGGGTCGATGCGTCCGGCGCCCTCAGGCAGGACGATGCGGTCATCCGGCCCGGCAATCGAGGAGAGCGGCTTGAAGAAGAGTGTGGCCGGGTTCGGCACCGGGCGGCCGTTCAGGTGGCTGCCATAGTTCAGCCCAACGCAGACTACCGAGCGTGGCAGCGTCGGCGGCAGGAGGCGGACATCGCCAACGCCGAGATATTCGCCGGTGCGTTCGGTCGATTCCCAGAAGGGTTCCTGGATGACCGCGATCATGTCGCCTTCGAGCAGGCCAGCTCCAGATGTACCGTTGGAGCGCCGGAAACGTACGTAGTTCGCCATGGGTTCACCTCGCGCGGAGTTTCGGCCGGAGAGTCATGGCCGCTCGCGAAGTGTAGCGAAGGCGGGAAATATGGGCGCGAGGGGGACGGGCTTTAGGCTATAAGCTGTGGGTTTTTAGGCACAGGCTTATAGCCATCTCAGCAGACTCCCGAGGCGTCGCTCGCGCGCAGGACTTCGCGCGTCGGCCAGCCGGGGTTCGGGTAGTTTCGACCCACATCGACGAACCAGCCGTCGGGCGCGCAGATCACGAGCAGGGGTGCGAGGCCGCAGTTGCCGCCGGCGCACTCGCCGTAGCCGAAGGCGTGTGGTTGCGGCGTCGCCGTGGGGATCGCCTGCGTGGGCGTCGCAGTTGGTGGAGCGAGGGTGGCCGTGGCGGTTGGCGGCGCCTGGGTTGCTGTCGGCGCAACGGTCGGCTCTTCCGTGGGAGTCGGCTCGG
Organism: Tepidiformales bacterium; assembly: GCA_038256595.1. GTDB lineage: Bacteria > Chloroflexota > Dehalococcoidia > Tepidiformales > Tepidiformaceae > JBBSKE01. The sequence continues at coordinate 2,138 of JBBSKE010000268.1, forward strand.
TGGTGGGCGAAGGAGTCGAAGTTGCGTCGTCTGGGGTGCTGGTCGGCTGGGGCGTGGTCGTGTTCGCGGGCGTCGTCGTCACGCTCGGCGTGCCCGTCGTCGTTCGCGTGACCGAACCGGTTGCTGATGCGGACGCCGAGGCAGATGCAGAGGCCGATGGGCTGCCCGTGGGTCGTGGCGTGCCGACCGCGATGGTCTGGTTGACGGCGACGGTCGCCGTGTTCGTCGCATCGGGAATCGCGGGCGTGCCGTCGTCATCATCACCGCCGAGGACGAAAAAGGCCGCGGCGGCGAAGAGCCCGAGGATGAACAATCCGCCAACGATGGCCAGCAGCATGGGCGGGATGCCACCGCCGCCATTCATCTCACGTTCGCGCATTTCACCGGGTGCACGGCGGCCACCAGCGACGCGCGTGGTGGGGCCAGCGTCGTAGTCGTAGGGCGGCACGAACGGAGGCGTTACGCCGCCTTGCTCGTCCTCTTCGTAGTATTCATCTTCAGGGCCGTCGTCGATTTCGTCGCCGGCATACACGGGCGGCGGTGGTTCGACGCGAGAACGCACCGGGAAGGATGGCCGAGGTGGCGGAGGCAGCGGCGCAAGCGGCTCGCGACGGGACGGAGGGTTCTGCGTCTCGAATGGCGGCGGATTGGGCACGACGCCTCGAGGGCGATTATCGCCGCCTGCATCGCCACGGCTCTCGCGCAGGTGGATGTTCTGCGCGGGTGGGGCTTCATCATATCGTGGGTCGCCGGCATCGTTGCCCTGGTCGTTCCCACGCGCGGGAGCGACACCACGCCGCCGCCATGGGTCGGCTGGGGCGCGCGACGATTGCTGCCGGCCTTTTCGGTTCTTTGGCCCGCCAACGAAGTCATCCGGGCCGGACGCGGGTCCATCGAGCACCCCGGCAACCTGTTCGAGCAGCGGCGCGGGGTCGACGCGCAGGTAGTTCGCATAGGAGCGAAGGAAGCCCCGCACATAGACCGGTGCTGGGAGCGCTCCGAAGTCCTCCTCTTCGATGGCTTCGAGGAATTTTCGGGAGATACGGGTATCCTGCGCGGCCTGTTCTATGGATAGGCCCCGATTTACACGGGCTGAGCGCAGAGTTGTCCCTATATTCGCCAACAGACACCACTCCCGGGAGATTCAATCAAGGTATTCGCCTGCAGCGAAATGTCAAAGTTTTACAAATTGACAGGTTTCGCGTGAGATAGAGGAGATGCGTTTGGGTAGACAGATTACAGGGTACAGTTCGCAGCTGATTGCGGCCTTCGCGGTCACTGCAGTCTTGACGATGGCGAGCCTCGCAGCGAGCTCATCGGCGGCGCAGGCACAGGGGCTCCCTCCGAGCATTCCCGCCTTCTTTTACGGCGCGGTCGTCGTCGATGGCCAACCGCCAGCCGCCGGCACACAGGTCACCGCTCGCATCGGCGAGAAGGATTGCACGCAGGTCGGGAACAACGGCACGTTTCCAGAGGGCAACCTCTCGGCCTACTCGATCACGGTGGCGCACACCTCGCAGATCGAAGGCTGCGGCACAGAAGGTGCGACGATCACCTTCTTCATCGGGGGCCAGCAGGCGACGCAGACTGCGAACTGGCAGGCAGGACCCCGCGAGCTTGGTCTCTCAGTGGGCAGCCAGGCGCCTCCACCACTGCCGACGGCAACTCCCGGCGGCCCCTCGGCAGCGACACCCACCGATCCGACCGCAGCGGCCGCAACGGCGACCACGCGGGCGATGTTCACCCCGCTGCCCGCGCCCTCCGCATTGCCGACAGATGACCAGATCTTCCCAACCAGCACGCCCGGCACCGGCACTGCGGCCGCTGGCACGGCGACTCCGGGTTCGTCCGGCACGCCGGGTTCCGCTTCGACCACAACCGGGACCCCCGGCACCGGCGGAACTGCAAGTTCGGACGACAGCAGCGACGACGACGGCGGAAACGGCCCGCTGATCGTAATTGCGGCAGTCGCGGGAGTGTTGCTTGTCGCCGGCACGGTCGGCGGTGTGATGGCCGCGCGGCGCAGGAGCGGCCCAGGCGAACCACCAGCGATCTGAGCGGCGTTTCGCAGCACGCATGCGACGAAACCTTGATGCCACCTTGCTGGGCGGTCGTATACGCTAATGACAGCCCGCAGGGAGCACCCGGCGGCCAAATATATTTCGACCTCCCGGTGGCGCATGCAGGCTCTCCGTTCACTCGCGCTTCTCTCATTTCTCGCGGGGCTTGGCCTGCTCGCCTATGGCTTCTTCGTTGGCAACCTTTCCGGCGCCGACGAAGAGCCCGCAGCGGTCGCCCCCGAGACGTTCGAGATCATTGCGCCACCGACTCGCACGCCGACGCCGCCGCGCGAGACACCGACTGCCCTCTCACCGGACGCGCCTACCCCGACTCCGACACCCGCCCCCTACGATGGTGTGGTCGCCCGGCTGAAGATCCCGCGCTTCGGAGTTGATTCTGCGATTGAGTCGATTGGCTATCTCGCAGGCACCGAAAACCAGCTAGACACACCCCGTAATCCCCGCAACACCGGCTGGTACAACCTCTACGACAAGCCCGGATTCAACGGGAACGCCGTCTTCTCGGCGCATGTGGACTACTACCCGAACATCCTCGGGCCGTTCAACAAGCTCTCCCAGGCCGAAATCGACGACGAGATTATTGTGACGATGGACAACGGCGTGGAGTACCACTACCGGATCGTCAAAAAGGCGCGCTACAACGTGACCGATATCCCGATGGGCGAACTGGTCTGGCCCTCGACGAAGCCAGCCGACGCGGAGTGGATCACGCTCATCACCTGTGGCGGCGAGTTCCGCGCCATCCGTCCCGGCGGCCCGGGCGAATATCTCCAGCGCGATGTCGTGGTCGCCGAACGAATCAAGACCGGCACGTAGTCCGGTCGAGCCCAAAACGCGAAAAAACGGACGGCCCACGCACATGGACCGTCCGTTCTTCGTTGGTAGCAAAACTATCGGTTGGGGGTTAGCTGGCTTTCGCCATCTCCCGGGTCTCGCTGCTCAGCTGCTGCTGGTAGCTCTTCTTGCGCTCGGCCATCTGTGCGCCGAGGTCGTTCATGGTTTCGCTGTCCACGGCCTTTTCGGCTTTCGGCAGCATCTCGGTCTCTTCCTCTTCGATGTGGTGGCGGACGTTTTCGGCGAGCACCGTGAACTTCGCATCGAAGTGCTCATCGTCGTCGGACATCGCGTCGAGTTCGGCGATCAGGAGGTGGACGACGTGATGCTCCTCTTCGGCTTCGAGGAGGATGTCGTGGCCCTCCTTCGAATCGAGGGCGGCGTCGCAGGCCGGGTAGAAGATCTCTTCCTCGATGGCGGCATGAACCTTGAGGTCCATGATCGCCTTGCGGGCGGCGCTCTTCTTCGCGCTGTCACTCTTCGCGTTTTCGAACTTATCGAAGAGGCCCTTGACCTTTTCGTGATCGTCTTTCAGGAGGGCAACGGGGTCGATTTCCTTGCGTGCCATGGGTGGTGGGTCTCCTCAGTGGTTTCTGCAAGTGTGCCGCCGCCTGCATCGTGCTCGAATCACGCCGCGGC
>JBBSKE010000269.1:0-5669 GCA_038256595.1 Tepidiformales bacterium
AAGCTCACGCCATCCACGGCCTTGATGGTGCCCCGGCGGGAGGTGAAATGCGTGCGCAGGTCGCGCACTTCGAGCAGTGTCATCGGTCCTCTCCTCTCGTCGTGGGCATCACAGTTCACGGAACCGTGGGTCGAGCCGCACGCGCAGCCAGTCGCCGAGCACGTTCACGCTCCACACGACCGCAGTAATGCAGATGCCCGGCGGCACCGAGATCCACCATGCGCTCGACACGAACTGCCGCCCGTCGGAGAGCATCGAGCCCCAGGACGGAGTCGGCGGCGGAACGCCAACGCCGAGAAAGCTCAGGGACGCCTCGGAGACGATGATCGTCGCCAGTTGGAGGGTCGCGAGCACGACGAAGGTGTTCGCAACGTTCGGAACAATGTGCCGGCGGATGGTGCGTGCGTGGCTGCAACCGCCCACTCGCGCGAGCGTGACGAATTCCGTGTCCCGCAGCTGGAGGGTCACGCTGCGGATGATTCGCGCATATCCGGCCCAGCCGAATACTACAAGAATTCCCACCAGCAGCGTGATGCTCGGGTTGAACACGACCGCCAGGGCGAGAGCGACCACGAGAAACGGGATGGACATCATCGCGTCGGTGATTCGCATCAGGACGTAATCCACGATGCCGCCGAAGTAGCCCGAAAGGATGCCGACGAGGCTGCCCAGTGCTCCCGCGATGCAGACCGTAACGAGCCCGATGAGCATCGAGGAGCGCGCGCCGACGACGACGCGAGAGAGGACATCGCGCCCGAGACCGTCCGTACCGAGGATGTGCTCGCTGCTACCGCCCGCAACCCAGACTGGCGGCACGAGCCGCTGGCTCAGGCTCTGCTGGACGGGGTCGTGCGGCACGATGAACGAGCCGAACGCTCCGAAGAAGACGAACATCACGAGAATGGCGAATGGCAGCTTCGGCACGCCACGCAGGGCACTGTTGCGGACATTCGCCTTGCCAAGGCGGCGCCAGCGGTTGCTTGCCGGCGGTGCGGTCGGATTGCTGAGTGTTTCAAGAGACATCGCTACCTGCCTGCCAGTCGCACCCGGGGATCGACCATGGCGTAACTCACGTCCACCAGCAGGTTGATCACCACGAGCAGGGCGGTATTCGCCACAACGACGGTCTGAATCACCGGGAAATCCCGCGAATATACCGATTCGACCGCGAGCCGGCCGACGCCGGGCCAGGCGAAGATCTGTTCGACAATCACCGAGCCCGAGAGAAATCCGATAATCTGGAGCGACGCCAGCGTGAGGATTGGCAGCGACGCATTTTTCAAGATGTGCCGCCAGATAATCGTTCGTCCCGAAAGCCCCTTTGCCCAGAGCAGCCCGACGAACTCCGCGTCTTTGATATCGAGCACGCTGGAGCGCGTGACGCGCACCATCGCCGCGATCGCGTAGGTCGACATGGTGATGCCGGGCAGAATCATTGATTTGATGCCCTGGGAATCGCCCGACGTGGGAAGCAGCGAAAGCTGCACGGCGAAGACGATGATGAACAGGATCCCGAGCCAGAACGACGGTATCGACTGGCCGATGAGCGCCGTGGTTTTGGCGAATCGGTCGATGTATCCCCCCGGTCGCATCCCTGCCGCCAATCCGATTGGAATCGAAATGGCCAGGGATATGAACGTGGCCACGAGGACAAGTTTTAGCGTTGCCGGAAGGCGCTCCAGATAGAGGTCGAATGCTGGCTCACGGAAGCGGATCGACTGTCCGAAATCGCCAGTGGCGAGGTTGCCCATGTAGCGGAAATATTGGACGGGAACTGGGTCATCGAGGCCGAGATCGCTCCTCAGGTTCTCGATGTCCGCTTCCGACATGTACGGGTCTGCCATCAATGCCACCGGGTCGCCCGAGAAACGAACCAGGGCGAACACCAGCGACATCACGAACAGGACCGTGAGGAGCCCTCCGACCAGCCTGCTGAGCAGATACGACGTCATAGGATACCTACGCCAGCTCGATGCTTTCGAGGTGCGTGAGGTACGGCTGAGCGGCTGGGCGTGGGTAGTCCTTCACTTTGGGGCCGATGCCAATGAGTGCGTTCGGGGCGACCAGGGTGATGTTCGGCACGCGCTCCCTGCTGAGTTTTCGCAGGAGATCCTTTGACATCTGCTCTCGTTTGTTGACATCAACTTCGGATTGAATCGCCGTAAACATGGCATCGCCCTCGGCCCAATCGTCATAAGAGAAGGCCGACCCTGCTTTGTAGTGCGTTTCGTACGTGGTGGCGAAGTCTGCACTCTGCGGGAACGAGATTGGTCCCATGCCTGTCAGCTTCTTCTCGCGGAACTGGCCGACGTACTGGCCAGACTCCATAAATCGGACTGGCGCATCTACACCAATCTGGCGAAGCTGCTCCGACACAACCTGCATCATTTGCGGAGTACCTGGGGAGGTCGTGGTGTCGTATGTCGTAATTTCGGTCTTGAAACCGTTTTCGTACCCTGCCGCGCGTAGGAGCTCCTTAGCCTTCGCGATGTCGAATGGGAAGGGCTCAGTCTTCGCGAGGTCGGCATCGTATCCGATGGTGAACGGATTCTTTACGAACAAAGAGTTGAGAAGAATCGCCTCGCCACGATAGAGGTCTTTGATGATGGAATTGCGGTCAATGGCATGACAGAGCGCCATCCGAACTCTGGCGTCACGGAACGGGCTATCCGCCTTCATCATGTCGAAAAATGTCAGCTCGCTCGAACCTGAACCCTCTGAACGTACGACTCTCGCGTCCTTGATGTCTTCGATTGTGGACAGGTGGTCCGCCAGCAAACCGTGGACAACGTCGGATTCGCCCGTTTGGAGTTGAGCTATCCGGGTGGTTACTTCAGGGACGATCTGCACCCGAATGTTCTTGACCCGGGGGACACCGAGGAAGAACTTGTCATAGGCCTCGAATGTGATATGGCTGCCTACGCGGTTGTCGACTAATTTGTATGGCCCTACACCGACCGGCGCCTTGGAGAAGGCCTCGAGTGCGTATTCTCCGTCGTTGAGGCTCGTGACATACGCCTTCGGCAACGTATAGAGCCCGCGCATCGTGTAGATCCAGGCAGGTGCGATCCTCTTGAGCGTCACTTTGACGTTGGAGCCGTCCAGCACCTCCGACTTTTCGATGTACGTGCCCCACTGTGCCTTGCTGACTGGAGATTGCAGCATTCGGTCGAGGCTAAAAGCCACATCTTCGGCAGAGAGGGGAGTTCCGTTCACGAACGTGATTCCCTGCCTCACCTTGATGAGATACGACAGACCGTCTTCTGAGTAGGTTATGGATTCCGCTACCGCCGGCTGGATATCGCCATTCACGCGTTGCGAGAAAAGTCCGACACCCTGTCCGAACCGAATCGGCTCTTGAACGCCGCTGGTGCCGAGATGGGGGTCACCAGGCTGGGTATCGAGGCTCGCCTGCGAGATAACGATCGAGCCTTTGCTCGCCGTGACCGGGGCCGCCGTCGGCGCCTGGGTGCTGGAGCCGCCGGGCTGCGTGCCGGAGCCGGAAGGCGGCGTATTCCCGCCTTCGCTGTCGGTTTCGTCGTCTCCACCGCAGCCGGCCAATGCCCAGCTGGCGGCACCGATCGCGCCTATTCCTGCCGTACCGAGGAATCGCCGGCGGGAGGCGTCCGCCCGCGAAAATCGTGCCGCTCGCCTCTTCCAGTAGTTGTTGCTGTTCATGTCCAGATTCCCCCTCACCGGCATCCGCCGAGGAACTGGAGGCTACGCACGTGGCATTGCGCTCACAAGGGACCATAAATTGTTCGAAACAGTCATAAGCTCCGACTATTGGTCGAATTGCTCTCGCGCATAGGACGGGTAGAGCACTACCCCCGGCCATTGGCGAACCTGCGGCCGCCGCCCCGCTATGTTGGCTCGACCCTAGCCCATCGCAGCGAGCGGAGGCCGCTTGGCCGAAGGTGGCCCACCGGAGACCGCCCCAGGAGCAGTCACGATCGGCGGCGTGCCTACCTCGAGCGGGTTCACGGCGAGGAGCTGCCCACGGGCGATGGTGAGCGTTTGCAAGAACCGTTCGACGGCCGGGGATTTGGTTCTTGCGCGGGAATATGCCGCCACGATGGTCCTTCGAAGCGGAAGCCCCGGCACTTGCACTGGGAGTAGCGTGCCAGCCGCCACCTCCGCACGAACGACGATCTCGGGGACGAGTGCGTACCCGAGGTTCGAAAGCGCAGCGGTGCGCAGCGTCTCTGCGCTGGTCGACTCCACAACGATTTGCGCCGGGACGCCGAGTTCGGCGCACCACGCCCTGGCGAGCTCCTGGTACGGGCTCGCCCCTGAAAGAATGAGGGGAATGACGCGCGGATGACGCGACAGGTAAGACGCGCGGGCAGGGTGGCAAACCATAATCACTTCGTCTTCCCAGAGCGGCACCGAATCGAGTTCTGGGACCAACCGGTTCCGGGTCATCAATGCGATATCGACCGCTCCGGAAAGCGGTGCGTCAGTCAGTTTGTCGTGGGAGAGCGTGACCATCTTGAGCCGGATGTCGGGATGTGAGGCGTGAATCAGCGGGAGGATACGCGGGAGCACGTATGTGCCGACATAGAAGCCCACCGCACCGATCGAGACCGAGGATTGGCTGTGAGCGCCCTCGGTCAGCCTATCGACGAGGGCAGCGTATTGATCGAGGGTGCCGATCGCGAATTTCACGACCTCGGCCCCCTCCGGAGTGGGAGCCAGGTGACCTCCGCCGATGTCGCGGTCGAACAGTTCGACGCCAAGCGTTTCCTCGATGGCACGTATCCGCTGAGAGACGGCGGGCTGGCTCAAATAGAGCTTCCTCGCCGCCTTGCTGAAGCTACCCGTCTCGTAGATTGCTTTCAGCGTCTGCAGTTGACCGAAGGTCAGCATTTCTCCCCACCTGCCTGGCCGCGGAGCGCTGGATGGAGCCCAACCGCCGCTCCTCCGATGCATACATGAATCGATTTGCCGTGTCTATCGATCACCTCGCAATATACTTCAAGCGGATGAACTACACGCAATTTATTTCCGAACGTTTTCTCGAATGCCATTCGGCTCGAGCAAGTCAGAAGCTCGGTGCGAAGTACCGATAATATTTTCGAATCGGTCATGCGCGCAGGGAATCACTTTCCCCACAGGTAGTGACGTAGACTTCGCCCTGCCTGGTATGGGCGGCTCACCCACCAGGACGCCTGGCCCCTCCCCGGCGCTCCTGGTGGGCTCAGTAAGAAAAGGGGGCCTCCTCAATGGATCAATCCGTCATCGACGAGCTCCGCGCCGCGCGGGAGAAGGCGTTTGATAGTGCCCGGCCCGACGTCGTCGACAGGATTCACGCGCGGGACCGCCTCACAGCACGGGAGCGAATCGACGGTGTGCTCGATTCCGGGACGTTCGTTGAAACGGGTATCCTCGCGGGCGACGATGACGAGCCGGCCGGTGGTCTTGTCGGAGGTATTGGCATGCTTCACGGCAAGCCTATCGCTATTTCGTCCTACGACTACTCCGTCTGGGGAGGGACTCAGACCGCCATAAATCACTCCAAGATCGATCGGCTGATGGACCTCGCCAACCGCCATCGCTTCCCATTTGTCTGCTTCGCGGATGGCGGTGGCGCTCGTGCCCAGGGTCTGGAAGGCCGCGGCTGGCGCTCCGCCGGCATGAGCAACGACCTTGGGACGTTCAACGGCATG
>JBBSKE010000270.1:0-5631 GCA_038256595.1 Tepidiformales bacterium
CGGCTACCGAACCGCTCGTGGCACCGCCGACGAGTGACGCGCAGTGCAAGAAGGACGGCTGGAAGACATTCAACAACCCGGCCTTCAAGAACCAGGGCGACTGCGTTAGTTTTACCAGGAACGGGAAGTAACCATCGGCCCGCAAGACCAATCGTCCCTCAAACTGCGAGTGGCGCTCTCATAGCGCCACTCCGCAAACATCAAGGAAGAGGACCCATGAAGACCAGGATTATGGCACTCGCATTCGGCGCGGCACTGGCCGTTTCGACCATCGCTCCCGTGGCAGCGGCGCCGGGCGACAATGGCGGAGGCGTCGGTGGTTGCGTGGACAATTTCTACGGCAATGCCACCAACCCGCGGCCGAGTGGCAATGGCGTGCTGCCATCCCAATCCCCGGGACCGTTCGTCAACACGGGCTTCAATGAACCTCCTCGCGATGACCGCACGCGCGGAATCAGCATCGGCGACGCCATGCAGATAGGCCGTGCATCCGGCCTCAACGGCCAGGAAACCATGGCAATCATCTGCCTCGCACCGTAAGTCACGACCACAAGTAACCGGCCAAAAGGGGAGTCTCCGGACTCCCTTTTTCGCGCCCGCCACAGCGTCAGTCAGAGAACCAGCGAGACTGGCTTCCGTCCGCCCAAACCCGGCCCTCCCCGCGCCTAAAAGCGCTCAAGGGCGGTCTTGGCGATGGCTTCGGCGATTTCGAGGGCGCGAGTGTTGTAGGTTTCGCGGAATGCTGCCTCCATGCCGATGCGCGGGTCGGGGGAGACGACCTGGACCTGGAGCGTCTTCGGGCCGCTTCGCACCCAGAGCGTCACCTGCGCGGCGCTCCCGGAGCCCGTCGCCTGGACCACGTAGGCAGCATCGCCGAGGCCATCGACGGTTACTTTGGTCACGCCGGGGTTGTCGAAGAGCGCGGTATTGCCGATTGAGGCGACGACGACCGTCTGGATGACCGGCTCGGCCTGGCCGGCGGGGTCGAGCAGCCAGCGGCAGAACGGCTGGACGCGATCGGGCACGCCCTGGGCCGAAACAACAGCGCCACCGGCGGCGGCTTTCATCTCATCGTCCGAGAGGATCGTGCAGGGCTCGTCGGCGATGTTGTCAGCGAGTGTCGGAGTGCGGGAGGAGGCCAGCGCAGTCGGGACCGCCGTTGGCGACGTGCCGCCGGTGCTCGCGCCGGCCGTTGGCGAAGTGGCGACGGCACTCGCGCCTGGTTCGGAGGTTGCGGTCGAATCTGCGCCCGCAGGCTCGGGCTTGTCGTCGTTGCCGGAGCAGGCAGCGACGAGCAGGGACGTCCCGAGCAGGGGTGTGAGTAGCCATCGCCGTTCGAACATCTGTCATCCTCCGCCGCCTGTGTGCCGGTTCGATACTACCCGCAGCCTTCGAAGCGGGCGAAACCGGCCCCACGTCGCCTTAACGTTCGATTATGCGGGCGAATCGTGATCTCGACGTCCGGGGCAAGACCGCGGTGCTACGGCAAGCGATTCGGCGAGTGGCCGTGCAGTTCGCGCCACATTTCGACCAGCACTGCGCCCTCTGCTTCGCCCAGCGTGCGCGCGGCCTCGGGACCGACGTGGAGGTGATCTGCGCCGACGGTCGCCGCCACTTCTTCGCGCGTGGGGAGGACATCCTGGCCGATGAACGGCACGTGGACCTCTGCGGCGAACCGTTTCAGCGAGTTATGGACGTGGAGCCGACGCTTTTCGTGGGCGATGGCGGCTTTTCGCGCCAGTTCGTGGTTCATGCGCGAGTGCGGGCCCTCGATCATCAGCGCGACGCCCTCGTGGGCGAGGATGCGGCGGGCGCATTCCTCCATCGAACTCACCACTTCCTGCGGCGTGAAGTAGGTTGCGCCCCCGAGGGCGCGGACCAGCATCCTGCGGCCAGTGCGAAATGCGGCCGTTCGCGTGAGCCATGGGGTCTCGCCGACGCGAACGCCCGCGCGGCTCAGGCGCTTGCCGACGGGCCCAAGCTTTCGTTCGAGCATCAGCGGGACCGAGAGGTAGTTGAACCAGAAGGAGTTCGCCTTCAACAGGACCATGTCCGGTTCGTACTGGCGCATCCATTTGTCGACGAGGTCCGGGAGGCCGGGAGCGGGCCAGGGAGCGCGCATCACCGTCTCGACTGGTTCGCCAGACGCTGCTTCGAGCATCCGTGCGGCGACATCGGCCGCGGATTCTCCCGGCGAAAGCCGCCCGGGAGCTTCGTCGCTTGTTGCCAACCTGAGTACGCGCATGCTCAGATGGTATCCGATTTTCCCGTTTAGATTCGAATCTCGCGATATCGCGTAAGCTTCGCTCGAAACGTGAGGGCAGCATGCGATTGAGGCTAAGTTCGGCCAGTCGGAGACCGCGGGTGCGGTGGGTGATGGCGTCCTTTGTGGTCCCGCTGCTGATTCTTGCGCTGGTCTTCCATCTTGGCGGCGGCTGGTATTACTCGTCCCTGCTCGACGAGCGGTTACTCTCGGGGGCGGCTCGCCGCGCAGCCCTGGCGCCGAATTACTCGATCGAGGTTGTCGCCGCCGACCAGGCTTCGATTACGCTTCGCGCTCCTGGAAACTGGCAACTTGAGCGTGAGGGCACGTTCGGCCTCACCTGGGAGGGGGGCTCGGGCATCCTCGGCCCGATTCGCGGGGTGGGCAACGATGGCAGCGTAACTCGAGAGTTCGAACCCGGCTCGGGCGCACCACCGTCCGTGGGGACACTGGCCGAGTGGGACAGCAAAGTCTACCCGGTCGATCCGCTGACCGGTCTCGGCATCGAATTCCAGGAGGTCACGTTCGCCGGCGAACTCGGCGACTACCCGGCCTGGTACATCCCGGGCAACGGGACGACATGGTTCATTTTCGTACACGGCAACGGAATGACCCGGCGGGACAGCCTGCGAATGCTCCCGTCGCTCGTCGAGGCAGGACTGCCCGTGCTCGTCCCTACCTATCGGAACGACGAGGGAGCGCCATCGAACATGAGAGACCGCCTTACCTATGGCAAGGAGGAGTGGCGCGACCTCGAATCCGCGGTGGACTACGCCCTGGCCAATGGCGCCGAGTCCGTGGTAGTCGAAGGGCTGAGCATGGGAGGCGCCGTGGTCTCTGCGTTTCTGCGCGAATCGCCGCTGGCCGTCCGTGTGAAGGGGGTAATTCTCGATTCGCCAGTTCTCGATTTCGAGGCAGTCGTCGAATTCCAGGCCGAAGATTCGCGGTTGCCGCTCGTCGGTCTGCCGCTGCCGGTGACTTTGTTGAATTCGGCCGAGTTCCTGGCCGAGCGCCGATTTGGCATCGACTGGGGCTACACAGACTACTTTCCGACCCGGCAACCCGGCCCCACGCTGCTCATCCATGGCGATGAGGACGGGGTCGTGCCCATCGCCACGAGCGACGCGTTCGCCGCGATGTGGCCGGAGGCGAACATCGACTACTGGCGCGTGCCGGGAGCGGGGCACGTCGAATCATGGAACACCGACCCCGCCGAATATGAGCGGCGGATGCTGGCCTTACTCGCCTCCCTCGGCGTGGTGAAATAGCCCGGTTAGCCTCGACCGACGGCCCCGGCGCTCACGACCATCGTCGCGAAGTCGTTCATCAGGCGAGGGCCGAGATGGACGCGCATCCGCGTGAGGGCGGCCTCGCCGGCCGGATTCCCCGCAGTGATGATGGCATCGAGGTCGCGAATGTTCTCGGTCATTGCTGCCGTGAGGGCACGGTGGGCGGCCGCGACCTCCGTGAGGGCCGGGATAATCGGGAAGGCCGGGCCGTTCGCTGCCTCCAGCGCGCGGGCGCGGACGCGGTCGGCTTCGGGGCTGTCGATGCCCTCGAGCGCGGCCGCCATATCCTCGAGCACTCCCGTCATGTCCGCGTGTTCGAGGGCGAGGGTCTGCAGGTAGGCCGGGATCATCTGTCGGGCCTGCTGGACGAGCGCCTGGATCATCACCGTGGCGACTGCCGCCTTTTGCGTGTTGACGTTCGGCAGGACGTCGTTCTGGAGGGCGACGATGACGCCTTCGAGGATGTCGGAGGGCGTGGGATTCGTGTACATCAGATCACTCCATCGCCGAATGGCGGGTATTTCAGGAGGCCGGCGAGGGCGAACATCGAGCCGATTACGGGCTGCATGACGTAGAGTGGCACCAGTTCAAAATGCTCGCGGTCGAGGCGCCGCTTGAGCGAGCCGACGACCGGGACGCCGATGTTCCCGGCGGTGAACTGTCGGAAGTACTCGATCTCTGCGTCTGTGACATCGAAGCCCGTGATCTTGTTGTAATGGCCGAGAAAGCCGCCATCCGCGGTCACGGAGCCGAAGACGTTCGTGTTCGTAAGCTGGTCCATGTGCTTGAGCCAGCCGAGGTCCTCGCGCGGGTCGCCCATGTGGGAGTTCTCCCAGTCGATGATGGCGGTCACATGGCCATCGTCGTAGAGGAAGTTGGAGGGGTTGAAGTCGCCGTGGAGGAGACGAATCGGCACCGGCTTGGGCTTGTTGCGTCGCATCCAGTACATCGAATCGAGCCAGGCGGGCGAGGGTTCGAAGGCAGCCCGGTCGTAGCCGCGCAGGTAGTAGGCGAGCGTCGAATCCATGTACGCGTCCCACGACGAGGGGTCGATGCCTTCGCTGCGGGGGTCATCGAGGCGGCCATCGGGATTGAGCAGCGCCGGTTCGGTCATGTGCAGTTCGGCGATGTATTCGCACAGTTCGGTGGCGATCGATTCGGCCTGGCTGCTGTGCTCTCCGCCATTGAACAGGCGCGAGACTTCGTTGAACCCGCGAGCCCGTTCGATGATCATCGCGGCTTCGCCGAAAACGTCGCGGTCCATGACGGTGAAGTAGCACTCGCTGACGGGGATCGAGGTGTGCTGCTGCACGGCGCGGATGAGTTCGTGCTCGGATTGGCGGTTCGTTTCGAGAATCGCCACGGCGGCGGCGGGGTCCTTGCGCAGGATCATGGGCAGCGATTGGCTCGCGCCCGCGCGCTGGATGGTGCAATCGAATCGGAAGGTCTCTCGCGAATATCCGCCGGCCAACGGCATAAAGCCTTCGACGGCGATCGCCTCGGCGTCCGGCCACTGTTCCCAGAGCATCCGCTCCAGTGCCTCAATCATCTGTTCCTCCGCGGCGTTCATAGAATGTTAACGCGCGGGGATTATGGACCTATGGGCTCAGCCGATCCACATCGAAAGGCAGGTAATCGTGTTCTCGACCCCGCCGGCCTTCGCGGTCACGTCGTCTATGGCGGAAGTGAGGACATCGAGGTCGTCGGCGGAGAAGCGCGCGATGATATCGTGCGGGCCCGTAATCGTGTCGGCCGTGAGCACCTGCACGCCGGGATAATCCATTGCGGCGATAATTTCGCACACGGGGCGCGCTCTACCAATTTCAGTCTGCACCAGCAGCCATGCCGTGACGGCCATTCGATACTCCGGGGTAGCGTTTCCTGCAGCGTGGCCGAGCGCCGAACGGACTGCAACGGCAAGCGTACGTCAAGAAACGGTCAACCGCACCCGGCACGAGTGACGAATACGTGATGGCAGGCATTGAGCCGCCCCAAAAGTGGAGCGGCTCGATGCGTTCTGCGCGAAGAAGGTTCGTCGCTACGACAAGTGTTTGGCGTAGAAGTCGAGCACCTTCTGGA
>JBBSKE010000271.1:0-5628 GCA_038256595.1 Tepidiformales bacterium
ATGGCGTCCCGGAGGCCCCAAAATGTTGCCAACTACCAAGACTACGATTGCCGCTGCCACGCGCGGTGAGACCATCAGCGACGAAGCTGCGCGCGCGCTCCTCGAAGAGACGGACCTCGAGGCGCTACTCGCGGCGGCGTCCTCGATTCGCGATTCAGCCCATGGGAACGTCATCACCTACTCGCGCAAGGTCTTCATCCCGCTGACCATGCTCTGCCGCGACGTCTGCCACTACTGCACGTTCGCGCAGCCGCCGAAGCCCGGCCAGAAGGCGTACATGACGCGCGAAGAAGTGCTCGCGGTCGCACGTGCGGGCGCCGAAGCGGGCTGCCACGAGGCGCTCTTCACCCTCGGCGACAAGCCGGAACTGCGCTATGCGGTCGCGCGGAAGGAACTCGCCGCGCTCGGCCACGAGACGACCATCTCCTACCTCGCCGAGATGATGCAGGCGGTCCTCGATGAGACCGGCCTCCTCCCGCACGCGAATCCCGGCGTCATGACGCGCGAAGAGATCGCGCAGCTCCGCACGGTCTCGGTTTCGCAGGGGATCATGCTCGAAAGCACCTCGCAGGACCTCATGAAGAAGGGCGCCGCACATCACGGTTCGCCCGACAAAGACCCGGCGGTGCGGCTCGAAACCATCCGCCTCGCCGGCGAACTGCAGGTGCCATTCACCTCGGGCATCCTCATCGGCATCGGCGAAACCCGCGCGGACCGGATCGAGTCGCTGCTGGCGCTGCGCGCGCTGCACCTGGAATTCGGCCACATCCAGGAGATCATCGTCCAGAACTTCCGCGCCAAGCCGGACACGAAGATGGCGAACTGGCCGGACGCGACGCTCGACGACCTGCTCTGGAGCCTCGCCGTGGCACGCCTCATCTTTGGCGCGGCGATGAACATCCAGGCGCCGCCGAACCTGAGCCCGGACGTCTACCCGAAGCTCGTGGCCGCGGGGCTGAACGACTGGGGCGGCGTCTCCCCGGTGACCCCGGACCACGTGAACCCCGAAAAGCCGTGGCCGCACCTCGACGACCTCGCGACGATGACCGCCTCGACTGGCAAGACGCTGACCGCGCGCCTCGCGATCTACCCCGAATACGCGCTCGAACCGGCGCGCTGGCTCGACCCTGTACTGCATACGCCGACGATCCAGTCGATCGACAGCGAAGGGTTCGCCCGCAGCGAAAAGTGGTCGCCTGGGCTCGTTATGGATGTCCCGGCGGAGCATGCGCACCTCCTCGATGCCCAACAGGTGGCCGATCCGGAGCCGGAAGAAGCGGCGGCCGGCCCCGTTCGCTTCGAAATCGGACGCCCCGCGCCGAGCGAGCGGAGCGCCCGCAAGTCGACGTCGAAGGTGATGACCATCCTCGAACAGCAGGCTGCCGGCATCGAATTGAGCCACGACGACATCGATACCCTCTTCCGGGCACGCGGCAAAGACTTCGACGCCGTCTGCGCCGCCGCCGACGCCCTTCGCCGCAAGGTGAACGGCGACGTCGTGACCTACGTGGTCAACCGGAACATCAATTACACGAACATCTGCTACTTCAAGTGCCAGTTTTGCGCGTTCTCGAAGGGCAAGCTCAGCGAGAACCTGCGCGGCGCGCCGTACGACCTCGGCATCGACGAAGTGGTCCGCCGCTCGCAGGAAGCCTGGGAGCGCGGCGGCACGGAAGTCTGCATGCAGGGCGGCATCCACCCCGAATACACGGGCGAGACCTACATCGCGCTCGCGAAAGCGGTCAAAGAAGCGCTCCCGGGGATGCACGTCCACGCGTTCTCGCCGCTCGAGGTCTGGCAGGGCGCCGAGACGCTCGGGATCAGCCTCGAAGCGTTCCTCATCCGGCTCAAGGAGGCTGGCCTGGGGACGCTCCCGGGCACGGCCGCCGAGGTGCTCGACGACCGCGTTCGCGCCACCCTCTGCCCGGACAAGATCAACACGGCCCAGTGGCTCGAAGTGATGGAGACGGCCCACAAGGTCGGCTATCGCACGACGTCGACCGTCATGTACGGCCACATCGACGGCCCCGAGAACTGGGCGAACCACCTGGTGAACCTGCGCGACCTGCAGAAGCGCACCGGCGGTTTCACCGAGTTCGTGCCCCTGCCGTTCGTCCACATGGAGGCGCCGATCTACCTCAAGGGCCGCGCGCGCAAGGGCCCGACCTTCCGCGAGGCGGTGCTCATGCACGCGGTCGCGCGGCTGGCGCTGCACCCGCACATCACGAACATCCAGGTCTCCTGGGTGAAGATGGGGCCGGAAGGCGTGAAGGCGTGCCTCAACGCTGGCTGCAACGACCTCGGCGGCACGCTCATGAACGAGAGCATCACGCGTGCGGCAGGCACGGAGCACGGCCAGGAACTGCCGCCAGCCGAGATGGACGCGATTATCCGCTCGATTGGCCGCGAACCACGCCAGCGCTCGACGCCCTATGGCGAAGCGGACCCCCAGCAGGTGGAGCGCAGCTACCACGCCGAGGAGATGTTGCCCGTCATCCTCACGCCTGCGAAGAAGTACGAGCGCGGGACCACCCGCAAGAAGAAGGCCGAGGTCGCCGAAGCGGTGCCGCTGGTTTAGCCGGTGGACCGCCTCGTGCTCGTTCACAGCCCGCTCGTCGGCCCGGAGACCTGGCAACCGGTTGCCAGGCTGCTGCGCGACCGCGGCTACGACGTTCTTGCGCCCTCACTCGCCGGTGTGTTCGATGGCCCAGCACCGTTCTACCGCGCGATTGGCGATTCAGTCGCTCGCCAGGTGCAGCCGAGCGGTCCGACGGCCGTGCTGGTCGCCCATAGCGGCGCCGGGGCGGTGCTTCCGTCGGTCGCGGGCGCGCTCGTCCACAACGGAACGGCCGTGCGCGGCGCCATCTTCGTCGATGCCCTCCTGCCTGGACCTGGCAGCTGGTTCGAAGGCGCGCCGCCTCCCCTCGCCGCCAAACTGCGCGATATGGCCAACGATGGCAGGCTCCCGCCCTGGAACGAGTGGTTCCCGGAAGCGATGATCGCGAACCTCATCCCGGACGCTGCGATGCGGGCCGAATTCGTCGCAGGGATTCCCCGGCTGCCGCTCGCTTACTTCGCCGAACAGCCGCCAGAGGTGACTATTTGGCCGGTTTCGCATCTCGCGTATGTCCGACTGAGCGACGCCTACCGCGAGCAGGCCGCAGCCGCCCGAGCTGACGGTTGGCAGCAGGTGGTCGACGCCGACCTCGACCACATCGCGCCGTACACGCGTCCCGGGGCCGTCGCGGACCTCATTGAGCAGGCGTTTGCGGTGATCATGACCTGCTGAATAGCCGGGGCGTCTCGTCGATGCCCTCGCGAGGCCGTAGCATGGATGACCATGACCACTGACCCGCTGGTTGATTCGCTCTCCGCTATCGTCGGCGCGGCAAACGTCCTCGCTGACCGCGACCAGGTCGCCTCGTACGAGTCGGACTGGACGCGGCGCTTCCACGGCACCGCCCGGCTCGTGGTTCGACCTGCGAATACGAGCGAGGTGGCTGCGGTGATTCGCGCGGTTGCCGCGGCTGGTGCGAGCCTCGTTACCCAGGGCGGCAACACGAGCCTCGTCGGTGGCGGCGTGCCGGACGGTGATGTCGTGCTCAGCACCGCGCGCCTCAAAGCCGTCGAATCGATCGATGCCTCGACTGGAGAAGCGATTGTGGGCGCGGGCGTCACCTGCGCAGCCCTGAACGATGCGGCATCGGTGCATGGCCTGCGCCTGGGCGTCGATCTCGCCTCGCGAGCGAGCGCGACCATCGGCGGGATGGTTGCGACGAATGCAGGCGGAGTGAACGTCCTGCGCTACGGAATGATGCGCCACCAGGTGCTCGGGCTGGAGTTCGTGCTCGCGAACGGCGAGGTTGTGGACCGGCTGGTCGGGCCGTCGAAAGACAACACGGGCTACGACCTCGTCCACCTGCTGGCGGGCAGCGAGGGCACCCTCGCGATCATCACGCGCGTGCGGGTGCGGCTGGCGCCGGTGTTTGCATCGAACGCAGTCGCGCTCCTCGGCTTCGATTCGACCGATGCGGCAGTCGGCGTCGTGCTGGCGGCGAAGCAGCAGATCGGCGACCTCGAGGCGGCCGAGTTTTTCGTCGCCGATGGCCTCGCGCTCGTGCGAAAGCACACCGGGCTGGCCGCGCCGTTTGCCACCGACTACCCGGTCTACGTCCTGCTCGAAATTGCGAACCGGGTCGATACGTCAGATGCCTTCGCGACCTTCCTCGATGGCGTGGAAACCGCCGGCGACATCATCTTCGCGCTCGACCGCGCGGACCGTGACCGGCTCTGGGCGTTCCGCGAGCGTCATACGGAGGCGATTAACGCGGAGGGCGTGCCGGTCAAGCTCGATACGGCGATTCCGCTGGCGAACCTCGGGCGGTTCCTCGCCGAGGTGCCCGGCGTCGCCCGCGCGGCAGACCTGCGGGCACGGGTCGTGCTTTTCGGGCACATCGCCGAGGGCAGCATCCACGTGAACCTGCTGGGCGTCGAAGACCACGACGAACCAGTCACGACTGCGGTGCTGGAACTCGTGGCCGAACTCGGCGGCTCAATCAGCGCTGAGCACGGCATCGGCATCGCAAAGACCCCATGGCTGCATCTCGGCCGCTCCGCCGCCGACATCGCCGCGATGCGGGCGATTAAGCAGGCCCTGGACCCGGGAGGGGTACTGAATCGCCGGGTGATATTCGGGGGCTGAGGCAGCTTACATCAGATTAAACCCGGAAGCCGCGGTCAAGTTACTCCCGAAGATTCGCGCTGGTCGTCGTCCGGGCCAGATGTGCGAGGAGCGGCAACGCTCTCGGATCTTTGAGGTGGTTGAATCCGTGGGCCGCGCTCGCCTGGATTGTCTCGTCCGGCAGGAAAAGCTGATGGGCGAGCGCTGCGAACATCGCATTCTTGACCGGTGCACGAGTACGGGTCCGAGCTAAACCATCCCAGAACATGAAGACCGCCACGTTTTTCTCCTGTGGACCATGTTCTGCGTGCCACCGGAAAAATCCTGGCATGTGGTCCAGGACGGAGGCCTTCAACTCTGCCGTAACGTCGCTGGTACCGAAGCAAAACTCTAAAGACCAGGAAAGTCCGTATATCGGATCGGCTAGCTGCATCGTATTCACAGGATGTGTAGCAGGTGGCGGCAGGGATTGAAGCGCGATCACGGCTGACTGGAGGTAGGACGTGCGATGTTCGGAGGTGTCGAACATCTTCGTGCGATCAGTATCTCTACTCTGAGTGAGTAGCCACTGCAGGCCATCATCCACGTACTATTCGCCTGGTCTGAGCGTTCGAGTAGTCCGGTTCGTCGTCGCCATACGCTTCTGCGAGGCTCGCCATGCCGAGCGCATCATGCTCCGCTTCCCATTCCTTGATTGTCAGATTGCCCCACTCTTCGAGGAGCGAAGCTATCTCTGCCGGCGTAGAGGGTCCCCTTTGGTGCGATCGAGGCACCGAATAGCGTTCATCGTTCATGTTTCTGACCCCATGGGAATGTCGGGCGGGTTCAAACTGGCATTAGCGCATGAGAAGCCAGTCGCATTCTTTGCCGTTCGACGAGGGCCTTCGGCACCGAACCAATCCTGCCGAGAAGCTCCATATCCTCGGCAGCGGAAAGGTAGCTAAGCC
>JBBSKE010000272.1:0-5625 GCA_038256595.1 Tepidiformales bacterium
CCCTCAAGCAAGATCGAGGTGATCGTCGCCGACGGCGGCAGCTCGGACACCACGCGGCCAATCGTGGAACTGCGGGCGCGCACGACTACTGTCGGCTCGCTGCGGCTCGTCGACAACGCCCTCGGTTCGACTGCCGGCGGGCTCAATACTGGGGCGAAAGAGGCGACGGGCGAGGTCATCATCGTCGTCGGCGCGCACAGCGAACTCGACCCGGATTTCGTGCGCGCGAACGTCGCCGCCCTCCAGGAATCCGGCGCTGCAGCAACCGGCGGGCCCATCGAGACCGTCGGCGAGGGTGAGGTGGCATCCGCCATCGCCGCTGCCATGTCCCACCCATTCGGCGTGGGCGACGCGAAATTCCGCTATGCCAGCGAACCCGGCGATGTCGACACGATCGCCTTCGCAGCCTATCGCCGCGAGGTGTTCGACGCCCTCGGCGGCTTCGACCTCGCGCGCGACAAGGCCGAGGACGACGACTTTAACTACCGCCTGCGCAAGGAGGGCGGCCGCCTCTACCTGACGCCCGCGGTGCGCAGCCGCTACTTCTCGCGCGCCTCCTTTCCCGGGCTCTGGAGGCAATATTTGGGCTACGGCAGCGCCAAGGGGCGCGCCTTCATGGACGACCCGGGCGCACTCGGCGTCCGCCACTTCATCCCGATGGCGGTCGTCCTCGGTGGGGGCACGCTGCTGCTGCTCTCGCCCCTCGTTCGAAACGCGAACCGCAGCCTGAAGCTCTTGGGAGTGCTCTACGCGCTCACCGCCGCCTATTCCGGCCGGCGAGCTGCCGCCCGCAACGGGGCAAACTGGTGGATGACGACGCTCGCCTTCCCCGTGATGCACGGCTCCTACGGCGGCGGCATGGCGCTGGCAATCTTCAAGGAGTGGCGCGCCCGGCGGCGGTAGCTACTCCGGCGTCTCTGCGGGCAGTTCCGCGGCCGCTTCGTAGACGTCCCCGAGGATTTTCGTGCGAACGGCGCCCTCGACGAAGGTCGGCTTCAGCTGGTCGACGATTTCGTACGGCAGCAGCTTCACGTTCACGAGCTGCTTGCCCCAGAAGGTCGCCTCCAGGATCACCCCCTGCGAGTGCTCCGGCGTGTGCAGCTGGTCGAAAATGAAGTTCCCGAGCGCATAGGTGATGTATGCGTCGCCCCACGGCTCGACCGCCTGCACCCAGTGCGCCTGGTTCCCGACGACGAGGTCCGCGCCTGCATCGACTGCGCCGCGCAGCGCCTTGATGCTTCGCTCGGTCGGCGTGTGTGTGTCCTCGGTGCCGGATTGGACCTGGACGATGACCACGTCCACCTGCGTCTTCAGCAGCCGGATGCGCTCCTGGAAGCGGGTGATATCGAGTTCGTCCGCCGGGCGGTAGAAGGCAGGCTCGCCGGCCGCGCGCTCTTCGGCGTAGCTGTCGTCGAGGGGCGCGGTGCCCGGGTCGATGTCGGTCGCTTCGAGATCCTGCGCGGCCACATCGTCGAAGCCGAGGACCCCGAATCGCACGCCGCCGACTTCGAAGATCGCCGGGGCCAGTGCCGCCTCGAGGTTTACCCCGCCGCCCACGTGCTTGATTCCCGCGCCGTCCAGGACTTCGAGCGTGCGCAGGAACGCCCGGCTGCCGCAGAACTCCACGCCGCAGTCGAAAACGTGGTTGGTCGCGACCGTGAGGCCGTCGAACCCGGCGAGTGTGAGCGCTTCGATCGTCTCGACCGGCGAACTCAAGTTCGTCCCGGAGACGCAGCCAAAGGAGTCGTTGATGTCCTGGATGCTGCCGTCGAGCGAGCCGAGGGCAAGGTCCGCGGCGGCGAGATATTCGCCAACCGGGCTGCGCAATGGAGCGCCCCAGTCCCCGCTGGCGCGAATCTTCGCCAGCGTGCAGCGGGACATGAGGATGTCGCCAGTGGCGACCACGCGAATCGGCACGGGCGCCTTCGCCGCCAGTTGCGGCAGCAGGGCGGTGGCTGCTTCCTTGCCGCGCTTTGAATCGCCGGTGATGGTCAGCCGCTCGACATACGGCCAGGCCGTCACATCACCGACGCCGCGAACGAGGTCCACGCCGTCCATCGCGAGCGCGGTCATCGAGGGTCGCACTTCGGACAGCGGGACCAGCGCGAGGATGCCGCTGTCCATGGTCATCGCCGCGCGCAGCTCGTCGTAGGTGGCGAAGCTGGTGGCTGCCGGTTCGCCGCGCCCCGAAAGTCGCAGTTGCATCGCCTGGTCCGCTTCCGGGCCTGCGACGGCGAACGTCACCGGCCCGGGCACGCCGCCGGACGCCTGCCAGTTGCCACCACGAGCCGATGTCACGAAGGTCAGCTGTGCGGGCGTGAGTCCATCGAGGCCGACGCCCAGCGCGGTCACTGGTTGCCAGTAGCGGAAGATCTCGCCCGCGCCGTCCGTTGTGGTGGCGAAGGTCAGGTCCGGGTCCTCATCTTCGGCTGCCGGGACGAAGGCGGTTTCGCTCAGGCCGGCCGGGAGCACGCCGCGATACCGCAGCGGCCCGTTGCTCGAAGGCAGCGTGACCGTCGCGCCGGTGCTATCGCCGCCGACGGCAACGGGGACAGGCGGCTCATCTTCGCCGCGCGTCATCAAGACGAACGCAAGATAGGCCAGCGCTGCGATGAGCGCGAGGCCGCCGCGGATGGGCATGGTGGTCGATTGCCGGGCTACTCGATTGGGGGATCCGCGTGCCATTGGTCGAATACTCGTGCGGCCATGTTCGCGAGTCAACGATGGCAGCACTTTGGAGGGAAAATGGCGGGCTGCGGCGGTCCGGGAGCGATCTCTTCGGACCAAACGAATTACCTACTAGTGCGTGGTATCTATCGCTCGTATAGTCCCGGCAATCCGCGACCCGGGCACGAGCCCGGCACGGGTGAAAGGGAACTGATCGATGGCGCGATGGATCAAGGCCTCGTATGGGTTGGTTGCATGGGCAGGTATTGCGATGGCGGTGGCGCCACTCGCAGCCTGCGGTGGCGGAGGAGATGACGAAGCCGGGGCCTCTTCCAACGGGGGAAGCTCGAATACGGTTGCGCCGGCGGCCGCCGCGGCCACTGCCACCCCCGCCCCGGTCATTGAAATCAAGATCTCCGACAACGAGTTTTCTCCGAAGGACATCACGATCAAGACGGGGACCACCGTCAAATGGGTGTGGGGCGGCGCAAATCCACACTCGGTGCTCGTCGCCGGCTTCAAGTCGGAGACGATGACCGGCACCGGCGAATTCATCCGCGAATTCAAGTCCGGGGCAGGCACCTTTAACTACCAGTGTGGCGTCCACGGGGAAGCGATGGCAGGGCGAATCGTCATCGAATAGCGCATCAGGCAGCGGCAGCGGCGCGGTACCACCGTTCCGGGGTGCCGCTCGCTGCCTCGATGAAGGCAAACGCGCGCGCGAGAATGAGATCGATCCCCCCGGCAGATGCTTCGACTTCCAGGAGGTCGCGCGGCAGTTCCTGCGCCTCGGCCCCTGCGTCGTACCCACAGAACAATCCATAGTGCAGGATCAGCCGGTTCGCCTGCGCCACCACACCGGGCAGGCCATCCGCACGCGGCGACATTTTCGTGTTGTGGTGCCCATCGATCGCATCGACAAGGTGGGCCGGGAACTTCCAGAGGTCTCCGAGCGCCCTGCCAACCTCATCATGCGCGTAGCCGGTGCTGCGAACCTCGGCGGTGTGCAGCGAAATTGTGCCCGTTCGCGCCATGCGCACAGCCCGTTCGAACTCCTCAGGCTTCCCCTGGCGAATGACCAGGCGGCCGATGTCGTGCAGGATGCCAGCGGTGAAGGCGTCTTCCGGCTTGCAGGCGCGCGTCTTCTTCGCCAACCCTTCCGCGGCAACCGCGACGGCCATGCTGTGCCCCCAGAAGAGGTCGAGGTCGAACTGGGCGCTGCCAAGGGTGCGCTTGTTGAACCCCTGGATAATGGACGCGCCAACAGCGATTTGGCGCACTTCCTTGAAGCCGATGGAGACCACTGCTTCACGCACCGTGCTGACCTTTCGCGCGAAGCCGTAGTAGGCGGAGTTGGCCACCTTGATCAGCTTGGCAGTTAGCATCTGGTCGGCGGAGAGCACCTGGGCGAGGTCGTTCGCGCTCGTGCGTGAATCTTCGACCAGCGAAAGGACTTTCGCGGCAACAGCCGGGATGGGCGGCAGGTCATCGACCCGGGAAAGGAGCTCTTGTGGATCGCGTGGCATTACGGTTTGGTTATCGGCTGACCGGCGGATGCTGCGAAAGTGGGGTCTGGTGGAATTCAGGTTTCTGTCGAGGTTTCGCAGCAGTCGTGATGTTGGCGATTCTGGACGGCAAGTGAGGACGATTCGGCACCAGACGAGGACACTGGCAGGCATTCCTCGCCGATTCGAGCGCCCGGTAGCCTACTGGAATCGGCCACGACCCAGGCCAACCGGGCTCTGTCGGCAGCAGGCACGTAAGCGCCTTGACCGCCAGCGGGCGCGGCGAGTGACAGGCGAGTCCCGTTCGTCTACTGTACCCACCAAGAGCATGTGCCCCAGTGGCCAACCACATGGCGCGCGCCGGGAGGGTCGTTATGGTTCAACGTTATCGCTATTCGATGTGGGACGGCACACAGGATGTGCCGGAAATCGCCCCCGATGACATCCTCGACAACCTGACCGACGACCTGATGAACTTCGGCGACCTCCAGCATGCCCTGCGCAACATGATGCAGCGCGGTGTGAAGAACCAGGGCCAGAAGAACCAGGGCCTCCGCGACCTGCTCCAGCAGCTTCGCCAGCAGCGCCGCCAGCAACTCGACAAGTTCGATCTCGGCTCCATCTTCGACGATATGAAGAAGAAGCTCGACGAGATCGTCAACATGGAGAACAACACCCTCGACCGGCGGCTCGATGAGGCGATGGGCAACCAGCAGCCGCAGAACCGCGGAAATGACGCCGAGCAGGGTCAGCAATCGCCCAGCGGTGAGCAGCAGGGCGGGCAGGAGCAGGGCGGACAGCCCCAGGCCGGCCAGCAGCAGCAGGGCGCGCAGGGGCAGCAAGGTCAGCGCGGCGGCCAGCAGGGCGACCCCATGGAGGGCGGCCAGGAATCCGGCGGCCAGCAGGGCCAGCCCGGACAGGATGGTCAGCCCACTCCGACCAGCGAGTTCGCAGAGATGCTCAAGAATATCGCGAACAAGAAGAAGGACTTCCTCCAGCAGCTCCCGGAAGATGTTGCCGGGCAGGTGAAGCAGCTCCAGCAGTACGAATTCATGGACCCCGAGGCGAAGCAGAAGTTCGATGAACTGCTGGAGTCGCTGAAGAAGGCCATGATGGACACCTTCTTCAAGGATATGTATCAGCAGATCCAGGATATGTCGCCCGAAGATATGGCCCGCATGAAGCAGATGATGAAAGACATGAATCAGATGCTGCAGGACAAGATGGCGGGCAAGGATCCGAACTTCGAGCAGTTCATGGACCAGTACGGGGACATGTTCGGCGATAATCCGCCGCAGTCGCTCGACGACCTGATCCAGCAGATGCAGCACCAGATGGGCCAGATGCAGAGCCTCATGGATAGCCTGCCGAGCGACATGCGCTCACAGCTCCAGGACCTCCTCGCCGACAAAATCGGCGATTCCGAGCTGCAGCAGGCGATGAGCGACCTCGC
>JBBSKE010000273.1:0-5610 GCA_038256595.1 Tepidiformales bacterium
CGGTGAGAATGGTGCTCGCGGTCATCGTGGTCGCGTAGTGGGCGCCGCTGGCGTAGTGCCACTGGCCAGAGACGCGGTAGCCGCCCTCGACCTGCGCTGCGGTGCCTCCGGCGCCGCCAGAGCCGGCGATGAGGGCGTCGGGCCGTTCGAAAATGCTACGTGCGGTGTCAGAGGGAAGGGTCGCGCCGAAGACGCCGCCGCCGGTGCCGATCGTGACCGCCCAGCCAGCGGATCCGTCGATTCGCGAGGCCGCTTCGAAGATGCGCACGGCATCGGGCACACTCAGCTCGAATCCACCGAACGACCTCGGAATCCAGAGGCGATAGAGGCCCGCCGCGGCGAACGCAGCCGCGACCTCGGGGTGGAGGCGGCGTTCGCGTTCGCTGAAAGGGATGTGGGAGTTGATGGTGGCCCGGAGGGATTCGAGCGCGCGGATCAGGTCATTTGCAGTCGTCACGCGGCGAATCCCCCGGGCTGTTGGACGCGAATTAGTCCGTGATGAGTTTCACGAGTTCGGCCGTGGCTGCTGCGGCGGCCACAACGCGGGACTTCTCGTCGTCGGTGAGCGGGAGCTCGAAGGTGCGCTGGACGCCACCTTCGCCGAGCTGGCAGACGGTGCCGCTGTAGGTGCCTTCGATGCCGTATTCGCCCGCGTGGAGCGTGGAGCAGGGCATCAGGCGGCGCTGGTCGAGGAGAATCGCCTCCACCATGGCGATGGTCGCCGCGGACGGCGCGTAGTACGCCGAACCGGTCTTGTAGAGCTCGCCGATTTCCGCGCCACCGCGCATCGCGCGGGCAACGAGGGCCGCGATCTGGTCAGCCGGCAGGAGGTCCGTCAGCGGCACGCCGCCGACGCGAGTCTGGGAGACGACCGGGACCATCGTCGTGTCGGTGTGGCCGCCGATGACGTAGCCATGAACATCCACGGGCGAAACGCCGAGGGCATCGGAGACGAAGTAGCGGTAGCGGGCGCTGTCGAGCATGCCGCCCTGGCCGATGACGCGCTCCTTGGGGAAGCCGCTCGCCTTGAGGGCGACGTGGCACATGGCGTCCATCGGGTTGGCGAAGATGATGATGACGGCGTTCGGCGAATGCTTCGCGGCCTCGGAAATCTTGGCGCGAACGATGGCTGCGTTGCCGTTGAGGAGGTCCTCGCGGCTCATGCCCGGCTTGCGGGGCGCGCCGGCGGTGCAAATGATGACGTCGGAGTTGGCGGTCTCTTCCCAGCCGTCCGTCGCGCTGATGCGGTGGCTGTAACCCTCCCAGGCGGCCGCCTGGGATTCGTCGAGGGCCTTGCCGAAGTGCATGGTACCTGCGAACTGGGGGTCGTCCTGGAGGACAACGTCGGCGATGTCGCGCTCAATGAGGCGCTGCGCCATCGCTCCGCCGGTCATGCCAGCCCCGATAATGGTCACCTTTTTGCGAGCCAATAGGATCTCCTTGGAGGAAGTGTGTCGAATTTCGAGACTATCACGCTTCGCGCTACGAACTCCCGGCGATTGGCAATTTCTCTCGCTGGTGGGGTCGAACAGGCAGGCGCGAGCGGCGTGACCTAGTTGCCAAGTACCTTTTTCGCCTTACTCGTGCCGATGACGGCCGCCAGCACTACCGCAATCACGATGAATCCCGCCTGCCCGAGCAGCATTCCCACGGCGAGCCCATCGGGAATCTTGCCGAGGAAGACGAACGGCAGGAAGGAGAGGCTTGCGGCGAGCACGGCCGCGGAAGCGAGGACCATATACGGACCGGAGGCGCGATGCACCTCCCGCCAGTTGTCGTCGTTCCGCATCGAATAGGGCGTGCGCACCCCCGCGATGGCGTTCCGAGGCAGCTTCTCCACCAGGCCCATCCAGCCCACCGCCAGCACGATGGCAGAACCGATAACCATCGCGAGGTACGCGAATCCGAGGCCCATCGCTACTTCGCTGCCGGCTGGGTGACCGCCCGGATCGCCTGCTCGAGGATGTCGCAGGCGCGGTCGATCTCGTCGTCCGTGACGTTGAGCGGCGGCATCAGGCGGACGGAGTCGGCGCGCACGTTGTTCGCCAGCAACCCGAGTTCGCGAGCAGCAGCAACCACGTCGGCAGAGCAATCCTTGTTCATGCTGATGGCGAGGAGGAGTCCCCGGCCGCGCACTTCGGTGACCGCCGGGATGGTGTCCTCCATGGTGCGAAGGCGGGCCATCAGCCGCTCCGAAGCGCGCGCGGCGGCCGCCGGGAGGTCGTTCTCAAGGATGTAGCCGAGGGTCGCGACTCCGGCCGCAGTGGCCAGCGGGTTCGCGCCGAAGGTCGTGCCGTGGTCGCCGGGGACGAGGTGCTTCGCGATCGCTTCGCGGGCGAGAATCGCGCCAATCGGAACGCCGCCAGCGAGACCCTTCGCGAGGCACATGATGTCCGGTTCGACACCCTCGCCCTGGTAGGCGAAGAGCGTGCCAGTGCGGCCGTTGCCGGTCTGGATCTCGTCGAAGATGAGGAGGAGGTTCTTCTCGTCGCAGAGGTCACGGAGGCCCTGGAGGTACCCCGGCGCGGGCATGTTCACGCCAGCTTCGCCCTGGATCGGCTCGACGAGGATGGCGCAGGTCTTGTCGGTGACAGCCGCAGCCATGGCCTCAAGGTCGTTCCACGGCACCTGCGAGAAGCCCGGGGCCATCGGCAGGAAGGGCTCGCGGTAGCGTTCGGTGCCGGTCGCGGCCATGGCGGCGAAGGAGCGGCCGTGGAAGCTGTTGTTCGTCGAGATAATCTCGTAGGCGCCGTCCTTGGTGTCGTGGCCCCAGCGGCGCGCGAGCTTGACTGCGCCCTCGATCGCCTCGGTGCCGGAGTTGCAGAAGAACACCCGGTCCATGCAGCTGTTCTCGACGAGCATCTTCGCCAGCTGAATCATCGGCTGCGTGTAGAAGAGGTTGGAGGTGTGGATGAGCTTCTGGCTCTGCTCGGCGAGCGCCTTCGCGACCACCGGGTGGCTGTGTCCGAGGACGTTCACGGCGAGCCCGCCAACGAAGTCGAGGTACTCCTTACCGGCTGGATCCCACACACGGGTACCCTCGCCACGCTCGATGACCAGCGGCTGGCGGCCATAGTTCTGGAAAAGGTACTTGTGTTCTTCGGCAATCCAATCGGTCATTATGTCTACCCGGGAGCGGTCTTGCGGCATTCATCGTTTCGCCGCAGAACGGCTATCGTACGCGATCCCAGCCGCTAACTGAATGGTGACCGTTCGATCAGCAGATCCTGCGGGCCCGGCGCGATCACGCTGCCATCTCGGACCCAGGTCCAATCCTGCAGGTCCCATGCCTGCCGCCGGTCTGCGATGAGCAGATCGAGGAACTCCTGGAGCTGCAGTTTCAGGTCTTTCTGGCGAATCGGCGTGACCACCTCGATGCGCTCGTCGAGGTTGCGCTTCATGAGGTCCGCACTGCCGATGAAGTACTCCGGGTTCCCCTCGTTATGGAACACAAACACGCGGGAATGTTCGAGGAATCGCCCGATGATGCTGCGCACGTGCACGTTCTCGCTCAGCCCCAACACCCCGGCGCGAATCCGGCAGATGCCGCGGACGATGAGGTCGACGCGCACGCCCGCCTGGCTCGCCTCGTAGATGAGCTTCGAGAATTCGCGGTCTTCGAGCGCGTTCATCTTGATGATGACCGCAGCCGGGCGCCCGGCCTTCGCCGAGGCAATCTCGCGGCGGACTCGGCCCTCGAGTTCGGCGCGGAGGCTCGTCGGGGCGACCAGCAATTCGCGGCCGTAATGCCGGTCGCCGAAGCCAGTGAGGTAGTTGAAAATGCGCACGAGGTCCGAGCAGATGGCTTTATCGACCGTAAAGAGGCCGAAATCGGTGTAGAGGCGGGCGGTACTGCGGTTGTAGTTGCCCGTGCCAATGTGGGCGTACATGGTCACGCCGGTCGGCTCTTCGCGGACGACAAGGGCGATCTTGCTGTGGATCTTGAGCGACGGGTCACCGTAGGCGACGTGGACGCCGGCGTCTTCGAGCTTGCGTGCCCATTCGATGTTGTTCGCCTCATCGAATCGGGCGGTCAGTTCGACCAGCACCGCCACCTGTTTGCCCCGGCCAGCGGCATCGATCAGCGCCTCGAAAATCTCGGAATCGGGCGAGGTGCGGTACATCGTCTGCTTGATGGCGAGCACGGAGGGGTCGGCCGCAGCCTGTTCGATGAAGCGCACGACGGTCGCCGAAAACGACTCATACGGGTGATGGACGAGGATGTCCCGCTCGCGAATCTGGGCAAAGAGGGTGTGCGCATCGCTGACGCCGGAGAACGCTGACGGAACCTGCTGGGTGAACGCCGGGTAGGCGAGTTCGCGGATTGGCAGCGACGCGATTTGCGACAGGTCGGCCAGCCCCAGCGGTCCGTGGGTCACGATCACGTCGCCGGGCGGCAGCTCCAGCTCTTCGAGCAGGAGTTCCATCGAGGCAGAGGGCAGTTGGCCGCCGATCTCGACGCATACCGCCTCCGCCAACCGCCGCCGCCGGAGTTCGTTCTCGATGAGCTCGAGCAGGTCCTCGGCCTCTTCGCCGGGCGTGCCGATGTCTGCGCTGCGAATGACGCGCAGGGCCTGCCAGTCGGTGACTTTGTTGCCCGGGAAGAGCAGGTGCGCATGGGCGGCGATGACGTCTTCGATGAAGACGAAGCGCCCCTCGCCAGCGTCGAGCAGGCGCGGCCGGTTCTGCGGGACCTTGATCCGCGCGAACTTCTCGACCCGCGTCAGGGGATTGAGGATGTTCAGGGCGAGCGAAAGGCTGCCGCCGGAGATGAACGGGAACGGGTGCGCCGGGTCGACCACGAGCGGCGTGAGCACCGGGAATACCGCTTCTTCGAAGTACATCGTCAGGCGCTCGCGCGCGGCCTCGTCGAGGTTCTCGTAGCGGACGATGCGCACGCCATGCTCTTCGAGGGCCGGGCAGAGGACCTCCTGCCAGTAGTCGCAGAGGTCGGTGCGAAGCTGTTTGACCCGGGCGGTCACGAGGTTGAGTTGCTCGTCGATCGTCAGGCCATCGACCGTGACGCTCAGCGGGTCTGCTCTTCGGCCGCGCTTCAACCAGCCGATACGCTTGGCATAGAACTCGTCGAGGTTCGAACTCGTGATCGAGAGGAAGCGGACACGTTCGAGCAGGGGGTTGCGGGGATCCTTCGCCTCAGCGAAGACGCGGTCGTTGAAGTCCAACCAGCTCAGCTCGCGATTGGCGTAAAGCGACGGGTCGTCGAGGTCCCACTCCTGGGAAGTTTGCAGCTCTACGGTGGTGTCGGCCATGTGTTGTCGGCACTCCAGGGCATAGCTGCGGCGAGGCGCCGCGTGCAGCGGATACTAGCACCTCGCCGTTAACAATCGGGAACGCGCGTGCTTATGCTGGCAAGAAGGCGGTCCCAGAAGTCGCCGTCAGTGCCCCGGTGACGCGTCCATCGACGATCCGCGAGGGCACCCCGAGTCGCAGCGCGTGCAGGCACGCTTCGACCTTCGGAATCATGCCGCCGGCGATTGTGCCATCGGCGATGAGCGCGAGCGCCGCCGATTCGGTCAGTTCCGGGACGACCACGCCGTCGGCGCCGCGAACACCCTCGACATCGGTCAGGAAGACGAGCGAGCGAGCGCC
>JBBSKE010000274.1:0-5607 GCA_038256595.1 Tepidiformales bacterium
CGCCGTGCAGACCGCGACCCGCGCCGCCTCGACGCCAGTCCCCCCGATCGGCACGCCCTGGCCCGCCAGCACGGGCGGCACGACCGGAGGCGCAGAGGTCATCCTCCCGCAGCCGGCCGCCTACTTTAGCCTGCTCCTCAGCGACATGGCGAGCGGCGAATTCCAGCCGAATCCAACCGAGACGTACCTCGTCAACTCCGCCCGGTTCGCCCTCCTCGGCCAGTTCCAGAACGGCCAGGTTGCGACTGCGGCCATCCAGGAATGGGGCTTCATCGAAGGCTGGAACACCCAGCTCGACCCCCTCGGCCAGCTCGCCGCGGTGGCGACTGGCAGCTATTACGTGACCGTTGCGAGCTACCTCTTCGAGGACGTCAACGGTGCGAGCGCCGCCTACGATTCGTTCCACGCCCAGTACACTCGACCCACGAGTTCGCAGCAGGCGACGGTGAAGCAACTCGCGAATGAGTCGGCCGGGTTCACCATCGAAAGCGGCACCGTCGGGCGCTCGAATTTGCCGAATGTTTACCACCTGTTCCTCTTCCGGCGTGGCAATATGGTCGCGACCGTCCAGGTCAACGGTGCTGGTCCGTATATCTCGATGGACATCGCACGCGACTACGCCGTTATCATGGACGACAAAGCGCTGGGGAAGCGGCCGGCGAACCTGCCTACTCCGATACCAACGGTCCAGGTAGCAGTACCCACACCCTGACTTTTCGCCCCACAGGAGCACGCAATTCTTCGGCTGTACGGACTGGGAGCGATCGTCGCGGTCTTGTTGTTGCTCGCGAATGGGGGCGCACCCCTGGCAAGCGCCCAACAGTCATCTCCAACGGAATATGTGGTCGTCCAGTATGCCGGCGCAGCGACTGCTCGCGCGGCATCGGCTGATGCGGCACTGCCAACACTCGCCGAGCAGGGATTCGCGACCCTCGCCGTCCCAGAGGGCACGAGTCGCGACGCCTACCTGGCGACACTCGCCGCAAATCCCGCGATTCTTAGCGCCCAGGCCGATGCACCGGTGTACGCCGCCTACATCCCCGACGACCCGCTCTATTCGACCTACCAGCAGGGCTACCTCTCGTCCATTGGCGCGAATGTCGCCTGGGATTTCGCGACCGGCAACGGCGAGATCATCGTTGCCGTCCTCGATACCGGGATCGACTTCACCCATCCCGATTTCGAGAACCGCCTCTGGGTAAATACCGCCGAAGTCGCTGCCGACGGAGTCGACAATGACGGCAACGGCTGCATCGACGACATCAACGGCTGCCGCTTCATGAACATGACGCCGGAGCGAATGAATACCTGCGGGTATAGCGCTGGTTCGCCACGGGGACTCGTCCGCGACGACCACGGAAAGCCGGGCTCGGGTCAGCACTCCCACGGGACGCTCGTCTCGGGCGTGCTCGCAGCTGCCGGCAACAACGACAAAGGCGTAACCGGCATGGCCTGGAACGCGAGAATCATGACCGTAAAGGTGCTCGATTGCGGCCTTGCCTCGAACGGGGGCTCACCGGGCGGGGACATGAGCAATATCGCCGAAGGCATCGATTACGCGCGCCAGATGGGCGCCCACATCATCAACCTCAGCCTCGCCAGCCGTCCGGGGAACTCTTCCGCCGACCTCCCGGCCCTCCGCGCAGCCATCGAATCGGCCCAGGCAGCCGGGATAATAATCGTTGCCGCCGCAGGCAACCACACGGCGTCAGATTCGAACGTCGCACCTGGCTTTCCCGCAGCCTACACGCAATACCCAGCGGTGGTCGGCGTCGGGGCATCGAACGCCAGCGCCGGCAACACCTGGGAGACCTATTCGAACTGGGGCCCGGGCGTGGACCTCGCTGCCCCCGGCCGCGACATTGCCGGCCCGACCCGCACCGACATCGGCGGCTCTTCATACGGCGCCGACCGGGGCACAAGTTTCGCCGCGCCGCTCGTCTCCGGGATGTTCGCGCTCATGATGTCTCGTAACGAGCGCCTCACGGTGTCCGAATACCTGCAACTTGCGACGAGCACTGCCACGCCGGCACCGCCTGCTCCCCACGGCGGCAACTGGGCCGGCGCGGGCATCATCAACGCCGGCGCCGCACTCGCTCGCGTGCCGATGCTGATCACCGGTGCGCCATTGCACGACTGGATCGACGTTCCTGCCGGCACGCAGGTGCGGGCGACGATAAATGGTGTCGAGTGTGGCGCAACGACGTCGACCGTCACCAGCCTCCAGTCACGCTACTCAATCCGCGTGAAGCCCCACGCCGAGATGCCTGGCTGCGGCGAGCCCGGCGACATGGTCACCCTCACGATTGGCGGATTGCCCGCCACGACCGAATTCGAATGGGCCGGCCGCAATGGCGACCTGGCTTTTGTAAACCGCGAAATCACGACCGTCAGCCCGCCGCCGGGTGGCATCGTCGTCCAGCCACTCGGCACCGGCTGGAACCTCGTCGCGCAATACGACACGGGCGGCGACCTCCCGGGTGCGCTCAGCGCCTTCCCCCGGCCGTGGACCGAAGTCGCCGCCTGGGACCCGGACACGGAGACCTACCAGCACTACGCCAGCGAGGCTCCGGAATATGTGAACTCGATGACCTCGGTCGAGCGCTACGACGTCTTCTGGGTGCGAACTGAGGCGAGCAACCACGCAAGTCTTAACCCTAATCCCGGCGAGCGCGAAATTACCCTGCAGACCGGCTGGAACCCGTTCGTCTACACCGGGACGGCGAAATCTGTGCCCGTGGCGCTATCAGGCATCGCCGGGAAGTACACGTCCGTCATGCAGTTCAACAACGCGACCCGCGAATGGAGCGCGAACTTCCCCTCGCAGCCGCGCTATCTGAACGACTTCGGCGGCCTCCTCAAGCTCCAGGTCTACTGGATCTACGTCACCGAACCCGTCACGCTTGTCATGAACTGAGCAGCGCGTGGCAGCAATCCCCGCCGCCGGGGTAGACTCTCCCGCATGACCTTTCCCCTGATCGCGAAGACAC
Organism: Tepidiformales bacterium; assembly: GCA_038256595.1. Lineage (GTDB taxonomy): Bacteria > Chloroflexota > Dehalococcoidia > Tepidiformales > Tepidiformaceae > JBBSKE01. The sequence continues at coordinate 2,991 of JBBSKE010000274.1, forward strand.
CGGCCGGGCTCCGCTTCTGCGAACTCGCGGAGGCCCACGCCGCCGATTTCGCCACCCGCGCGATAGAGCACGACCGCGATGGCAGCTTCCCCTTTGAGAACTTCGCTGCCCTGAAAGCGAGTGGCTTCAGCGCCGCCTGCGTGCCCGAAGAGCTGGGCGGCCTCCACGTCACCTCGTTTCACGACCTCGTCGCTGGCGTCTCGCGCCTTTCGCAGGGCGATTCTTCGACCACCATCGGCATCGCCATGCACCTCACTGGCACCTGGTCGCTGGCCCGCCGCTGGACCGCCGCCGAGACCGAGCCACGTCCCGGAGACGCGATGCTGCGACGCGTCGGGGCCGGGGAGGCGCTCTTCGCCGCCGCGAACTCCGAGAACGGCTCCGACCCGCGCCACCCCTTCACGGAAGCGAAGAAGATCGAGGGCGGATGGGTCATCAACGGCCGCAAGGCGTTCGGTACGATGTCCCCGGTCGCCGATATTATCTCCTGCGCGGTCGCCATCCAGGACGCCGAGGGCACGAAGCGCATCGCCGTCGTATCCCTGCCCCGGGAGACGCCGGGCATGGTCATCGACCACATGTGGGACGCCTTCGGGATGCGCGCCTCGGGCAGCGAGGACATCATCTTCACAGATTGCTTCGTCCCTGATGCGGCGGTCACCGTCGGCCAGCCATGGGGCACGTTCGGGCCGAATGTGGCCGGAAGTGCGCTCTCGGCGCTGCTCCTGGCCTCGGTCTTCCTGGGTATTGCCGAGGCGGCTCACGGGCATGCGATCACCGCCGCGATGACGCGCAAACGCCGCCGCGAAACCCCAATGCGCGAGATTCCCGCCGTCCAGGCCGCGATTGCCGATATCGAGATCCAGCTCGCGGCCTGCCGCGGCATCATCGAACGCGCCTGCTCGCTCGCCGACGCCCACCTCGACCCGGGCATTCCCCAGCCGGGCCTCCCGCAGCTGCAGCAGCTCATGAAGGAGGTGCAGGCGGCCAAGTTCTTCGTGAACCGCAACGCGATCGAAATCTGCGATAAAGCGCTCGCGCTCACGGGCGGGGCCGGCTATCTCAACAAGAACCCCCTTTCGCGCCTCTACCGGGACGTCCGCGCCGGGCCATTCATGTCGCCGCTGACCGCCGGGGATGGCCTCGAATATGTCGGCCGCGTCGCCCTCGGGCTCGACCCGGACGGCGACTGAGCGGCGAATTCGAGTCTCCGTATCGCGCTATGGCTCCACTTCGCCACCCGCGATACCCTGAGGGCAATGAATGTCCTCGCGATTGAGTCCTCCTGTGACGAAACGGCCGCCGCAGTCATCGAAGACGGCCGGATTATCCACTCCAACATTGTCGCCAGCCAGGTCAACCTCCACGCCCGCTACGGCGGGGTGGTGCCCGAAGTGGCGAGCCGTCAGCACCTGCGAAACGTGATCCCGGTCATCCGTGACGCCCTCGCAGCGGCGAATATGACCCTCGACGACATCGATGCGGTCGCCGGGACGCGTGGCCCGGGCCTCGCTGGCTCGCTGCTCGTCGGCTTCAATGCGGCCAAGTCCCTGGCCTACGGGCGCGACCTGCCCTTTATCGGCGTGAACCACCTCGAAGGCCACATCTACGCGAACTGGCTCGATGTCGAGACCGAACCGCGTTTCCCCGCGCTCTGCCTGGTCGTCTCGGGCGGCCATACGGACCTCGTGCTCATGCGCACGCACGGTGACTACCGGCGCATCGGCGGCACACTCGATGACGCTGCGGGCGAGGCCTTCGACAAGTCCGGGCGGCTTCTCGGGCTCCCGTTCCCGGGCGGACCGCAGATTGCAAAGGCGGCCCTCGAAGGCGGCCCCAGTTCGCTCAAGCTGCCCCGCGCCTGGCTCCCCGGGACCTCCGATTTCAGCTTCAGCGGCCTCAAGACGGCAGTTCTCCACGTCGTCCAGGCCGGCAAGTACGACGCGCCCACCATCGCCTGGGAGTTCCAGGAAGCGGTCGTGGATGTGCTCGCGGGCAAGACCGCGCGCCTCGCTAAGGACCTCGGAGTCGCCGAAGTGCTGGTCGCTGGTGGCGTGGCAGCGAATGCCCGTCTCCGCCAGGAACTCGCGATTCGCTGCGCGGTGCCGGTTCGCATCCCGCCGCCGAAGCTCTGCACGGACAATGGCGCGATGATCGGTGCAGCTGCGGGGCATCGTCTCGCGCTCGGCGAAAGCACCGAATGGGGTGCCGACATCTTCAGCACGAACGACTGGTCGGCGGTCAGCGCGGCAGGCTAGCGGAAGTCAGATCGCAATCAGGGGGGCGTGATAATCCCGGCGATGCGGCTGCGGATGAACTGCGCGTCCTTGATCGATACGATCGTGTCGCGATTGGCATCGGCCGAACATGCGCCCTGCGTCACGAGCCCGGCGAGCAGCCGCAGCTGGTAGAGCGCGTCCGTGGCGTTCACATGGTCATCGCAGTTCGTATCGAGCGGCAGTTGCATGTGCTGGAACCCGCCTTCGAGCGTGTACCCGGTGTTCAGGCCGGTCGCATTCGCCGGCATGAGGCCCGCGTCCGGCTGGCCGATGCTGGATTCGAGCGCGTAGTTGCCACCGGTGGTCCGGCCGCCTCCGCCGTCCCAGTTCGAAGCCAC
>JBBSKE010000275.1:0-5582 GCA_038256595.1 Tepidiformales bacterium
GAACCGGCAACCCGGCCCGGCACAACCGGCAGGCCGCCCGCATCCAATGGATCGAAAGGTTCGAACGGCAATCCCTGGCGATTCCTCGGACCGGGTGCGGCGGTGCCGATTGGCACCATCAGGTCACCTGGTGCGGTCTTGCCTGCGCGGGCGGCAGCCGGGACTGGCGGCGCGAGTGCGACCGGCGGCCGTTCCTGCCGGACGATCGCGGATGGCGCTTCGATCTCGTCGTAGAAGCGCGCGATTCCATCGTCCGGGAGGCTTGTCAGCGTTTCGCCCGAAGGCTGTCCCGCTAACTGGGCGCGAATGGCACGATCGAGGGCGCCCGCGTCCAGCCGTTCCAGGAAGCGCCCGAGTGATTCGCGGGGGATGGCGAGCACGCGACTCTTCTGCGAGCCGGCGACCGCGAACACGGTCCAGTCCCAGGTCGCATGGCTGGCTTCGACCACGTAGCCGGGGCGCTGGCGGGTGCGGATGATGGCGCCCTCGGGTGCGTTCCCGCGCGTACGAGCCTCTCGTGATGGCGATCCAAGCGCGTCCGCGGCTTCGACCCCGAGCGGGAGGCTGCCCGTGACCATCGCGTCGAGTGTGCGTCGAGTCGCTCGGGGCAGGTCGCGGCCGAGTTGCCAGCGCGCGGCGTTCCAGGCGAGACGCAGGATGTCGGCGCCAGGGATAGTGGTGCCGGCGTCGCCAGCGATCGCGAACTGGCGCACGCGAGGTTCCTGGTAGGCGTCGAACCCGAAGGCGAGCTCGCGGTGGAGGCGGTGCCCGAATCGCTCACGGCCGGGGAGGATCGTGGCATCGAGGAGCGGCGGGATGGCCAACGGCGATAGGCGTCCCTCGACCACGGCGGCGCAGGCCCGAGCGCTCCCGACGGCGAAGGCGACGCAGGCCGCCAGCTGCTCGCCATCGACGAATTCGCCGCAAAGTTCGAGTCGCCCCGGCCGCGGCCGGACGTAGGTACCGAGCGAGCCAGGCGATTCGACCAACCAGGCAAACGGCAGGCCGAAGCTGCGGACGTAGCGCTCGGCCACTTCGTCCACGATGGCGGCAGGCATCGAGACGTTGATATGGGTGGAGTAGCCTTCGAGCCGGTAGTCCCTGGGGAGCATGCGCTGCAGGGCCCGGCGGCCGCGCGCTGTCCAGGCGGCCACCTCCCCGGCGAACCCGCGGCCGGTCGCGATCGGCGGCGTCGCGAGTTCAGCTTCGGCGTCGTCCGCGGTGAGCACGAGCCCCGAGCGCAGGCGGTAGGCGTTCGTGTCGCCCGGGTCGATGCGGCGGCCGTCGATGCCGAGGGTGTGGATGATCTCGCGGAAGTCCACAGCCTGCCCGGCGGCATCGAGCACGCGGTACTCGTGTTCGACGCCTGCGAGCGTTCCCGGCGGCGCTGCTCGAGGCGGCTTCCCGAGCGCTCGCGCGAAATCGCCCCTGCCCGGAGCAGCGGCAGCCATCGAGAAGCGTGCGGCCCGCCAAATCGCCATGTCACCCCGACCCGGACGTCACCGGACTACGCGCGGTCGCCGAAATCCCGCTTGGGCGTCTGGCGGTCGACCGACAGGGTCTCGCCCTGGTCGCCGTCGTCATTGAACAGCGACGACTGCCCGGAAACCGACTCCCAGGCGGTGTCCACTTCCTTACCCTGAGCCTGGGCCTCGGGTTTTCCGAGCTTCGGGCTGCCGGACGAACCCTGCTTCGCGGCATAGGCGTCGTCGAGCGCGTCGCCGTCATCGTCGTCGTCCAGCGAAGTTGGTTCGGCTGATCGGACCGCAGACAGGTCACTGACCGTCGCGCGGCCGGTCCCACCCTGTTTCGCGGCATACGCATCGTCGAGCGCGTCGCCGTCAACGTCGTCGTCCAGCGAAGTTGGCTCGGCTGATCGGACCGCAGACAGGTCACTGACCGTTGCGCGGCCGGTCCCACCCTGTTTCGCGGCATACGCATCGTCGAGGGCGTCGCCGTCATCATCGTCGTCGGTTGGGTCGTCGCCGGGCGAGATTTCGCGTTTCGCCTGGGACGCCTTGCCGGTCTTGCCCTGGGTTGCCTTCGCCGCCTGGTCGTCGAAGCCGTCATCGTCGCTGTCAGGGTCGAGCGGTTCGCCGTGCAGGGCGGACGATTCGCCACCGCCGGACATATCGACGCGCTTCGTCCGGCCGGACGAGCCCTGCCGAGCGTCATAGCCGTCGCCGTCATCGTCCGGGTCAAGTGGCTCGCCGTGCAGGGCCGAAGATTCGGAGGCACCGGTTTCCATGACGCCACCGGAGCCGCCGCTACCGCCTCCTCCTCCGCCAATCAGCCGCTTTGCGCTGCCGGACTTGCCCATTTTCGCCGCGTACTGCTGGGGAGCCCTGCCGAGTGCGTCCCCATCGTCATCGTCATCGTCATCGGTGTCCGCCCCGTCCATGGATCTGACGCCCTGCTCCTTAATAGCGATATCGTTGGACGTTCCGCTATCGACCGAACTCCGCCGGCCCGTCGCGAGACCCGAAGCGGCATCGCGCGGGCTGGTCACATCGCCTTCGAGCGCTCCCTCGTCGCCCGCCAGGTGGACGCCGGGCTCGTCGATAGAGATTCCATTCGGGCTTTCGCCAGCCATGCTGCTCCGCCCGCCTGTCGCCATCGAACTCCTCGTCCCTATTTCCTGACGAGGGCCCGAGGCAGCAACGCGGGAGCTCGTCATGTCCTGGTCGAGGGCGTCTCCGTCGTCAGTGACGTGGACTCCGGGCTCGTCGATAGAGATCCCGTTGGACGGGGCTCTTACGCCCTGTTCCCTGATTGCGATCCCATCCGACAATCCGCTGTGGATGGAACTCCGCCGGCCGGTCGCGAGACCCGATGCAGCGTCGCGGGGGGCCGTTACGTCGTTGTCGAGGGCATCTCCGTCGTCAGCCAGACGGACCCCAGGCTCGTCGATAGAAATCGCATTCGGGCGTTCGCCAGCCATGCTGCTCCGCCGGCCTGTCGCGAGACCCGAAGCAGCATCGCGCGGACTCGTTACGTCGTTGTCGAGGGCACCCCCGTCGTCAGCTAGATGGACCCCAGGCTCGTCGATAGCGATCCCGCTCGACGTTCCGCTATCGATGGAACTCCGCCGGCCCGTCGCCAGGCCCGAAGCAGCATCGCGGGGCGAACTCACATCGCTCGAAAGACCATCCCCGTCCAAATCGCCGGTCGCGAGGCTCTGCCGCCGGCCGGTCGGGAGACCCGAAGCAGCATCGCGCGGGCTCGTCACGTCGTGGTCGAGGGCACCTCCGTCGCCGGCCACCTGGACCCCTGGCTCATCGATAGCGATCCCGTTCGACGGGGCTCTCACGCCCTGCTCCTTGATGGCGATGTCCTCCGACGCTCCGCTGTCGAGCGAACTCCGCCGGCCCGTCGCGAGCCCCGAAGCAGCATCGCGGGGCGAACTCACATCGTCCGAAAGACCATCGCCATCGAGGCCGCCGGTCGCCGCCAAGCTCTGCCGCCGGCCAGTCGGGAGACCCGAAGCAGCGTCGCGGGGCGAACTGACATCGTTAGAAAGACCATCGCCATCGAGGTCGCCGGTGTCAGTCGCGCTCCGCCGGCCGGTCGGGAGACCACTGGAGGCGTCGCGCGGGCTCGTCACGCCGTTACCGCCGCCCACGAGGTTCGATGCGCGGCGCCCGGTCGCAAGGCCGCTGGCTGCATCGCGCGGAGAAACCATCGCGCCGCCACCACCGCCTCCGCTCCCGGGCATACTGCTCCGGCGGCCGCTCGCCATCCCGGACTGTGCGTCACGTGGGGCCGCTGCGTCATCGCCGTAACCATCGCCGTCGAGGTCCCCGGTCGCGAGGTTTCGGCCGCTCGACTGGCCAGACGTGAGGTCCCGGGGAGCGTTGATACGCCCCGGTACCAGGCCGGATGCTGCCTCGCGGCCCGATGCCAGAGTCTCTTTTTCGCCCACGACGATGCCTCCAGGAAATGTGCAGAAAGTGTGAAGCGAATACTACTCCTACCCGTCAATATCGCAGCAGACAGACGGTGGCGATCGAGTGCGGCGGGGCGCGTTTTTTCGTCCCGAATGGCGGTCAGCGAAGGCCCTGGGGTACCATCGCGATGCTGCGAAGGGGGCGCTATCGTGTTCGTTCGGTCGAGTCGCACCCTCATCGTTCCATTCGTCATCATTCCCTTTGCCGCGCTGTTGACCTCTTGCGGAACCGACAAGGAGGCGGTCACGCTCGAAGATGGCCAGGCGACGTCTATCATCGCGATTGGCACCGCTGCGGCCGCCATCACCCGCGATGTCCCGTCACCCGTCGCCGAGGCCACGCGCCCGCCGACCCTCGCCCCGACGGCTGCCCCAGAGCGCCTCCGCGTCGTCGAAAGTGGGTTCGCCCCGTTTACAGACTCGAGTGGGGTCGTTCGCACGCCCTGGGCGGCCATCGTCGAGAACCCGAACATCTCCCAGCAGGCACGCGACACGCGCGTCCTGGCGCTCTTTTTCGACGCGGGCGGCGTGCTCCTGAAGACCGATACGGCCTACCTGAACGTCCTCGCGCCGGGCCAGGTGACGGCTGCCGGGTCGTCCTATTTCTCGCCCGGCGGCGCCCCGGTGCGCATGGAGGTGCGGGTCGAAGGCACGCGCTACCAGGGAGGAGCGGCGCTCCCACCCCTCCAGGCGACCGAAATCGCCATCGTCGCGGACCAATTCTTCCCGTCGGTGACCGGCAAGATCGCGAATCCGGCATCGGCTGACCTCAAGGACGTGTCTCTCACCTGCATCATCTCGGACGCGAACGGGCGGTATCTCGCGGTCGGCAGCGCCTTCCTCGAACTGCTGCCCGGGGCGACGACGGCGGTCGGCTCATGCAGCTTCGACCAGCGCCACGACGTCTCGGCGGCCACCCGGATTGCGCTCTTCGCGAACTACAGCATCCTGACCCTCGCGGCGCTGACACCGACCCCGTGAGCGGGGTGGGCCGAGACCATGTGTCGCGGCGGCTCGTGCAACAGACGTAGTGCTGCGTTGAAGGCGCCGTATATCGCCGCGGTGGCGTTTGCGAGCGCGCTGAATCTGCGCATCTTGCAGATCAATTATCTCAAGAGCGGCGCTGCCAGGACAAACGCATCGGTACTGACGGGCCCGGCGATATGGGCGGCGATCCAACCTGCGGACTGGAGAGCGTTCTCGGAGCCTCGTAAGTGACTTGGGTGCGGGCGAAGCCGTAATCGGGGAGTGGCACAAGGTCATCTGTTCGCTCAATCACAAGCGACATTCTAGGGCCATCCGATATGACAGGTGTACAATGCCTGGGCTTCTCATTGCGCTGTCACCGAAGTTGTCTTAGATTTTCACCATCAATAGGGGAATCGCCGACGTGAGTGACAGACTGGTCGAGGGAGACGCTCTTCAGCGACTTCCGGGAGAGACAACAATCCGCCAGCTGAATCGTGGTGCAGACTACCTGCTCCTTACTTCGGAGAGACTTGTCGAAGTAACCACGCAAAACATCCTCTGGATATTTCCCGTCGGCAAGACGGTAAAGTCGTCGTTCATTCGAGACCTCGACCTTTCCGGATTCCAACATCACCGGCTAAGCATCTTCGTCGCCCTCTTTGGGATC
>JBBSKE010000276.1:0-5575 GCA_038256595.1 Tepidiformales bacterium
GTTCATCAGCTCCGTCGTCACACGTGGGCCTTCGTCAAATTCGACGACCGCGAGGAGCTGCGGCAGCGAATCGGACCAGGGTGGCGCGGTCGGACGATAGGCGACGCTGTAGGTGTAGACCGTGCCATTGCCGGAGATCTCTCGCCATTCGAGGTCGCTCGCGAGCGTGCGCGGCGCCAGGACGCGAGGGTAGAACACCCACTGGTCGGTCGAAGGTGCGTACTGGATGCGCACTTTGTGTTCGCGCAGGCCATCCCAGTAGGGCTGGCTAATATGCGTCGGTACGGGGAGCGGCTTATCCATGGATCAATCTCCCTGCAGGATTAAGGCGACCTGCTCGCTCATAATCCCGCCGTTGCCGGATACGAAGGCGGTGTTGCAATTCCGGACCTGGTTCGCACCAGACCGGCCCATCACCTGGCGAGCGCCGTCGCAGACATGCGACATCCCACCAGCGAGTCCGGCCTGCCCGAATGAGAGCTGGCCGCCGTGCGTATTCGTGGGGAAGTCGCCGGCGTAGGTGAGGTCGTGCGAATTGACGAACGCTGCGCCCTCGCCCTTACCACAGAAGCCTGCGTCCTCAATCGTCATCAGGACGGTGATCGTGTAGCAGTCGTAGACCGATATCATGTCGATATCAGAGCGCTTCACATCCGCCATCTTGAACGCCTGCTCCGAAGCGGGTCCGATTGGCGAATTCATGAGGTCACTGGCGTAGGTCATCGTCTTGTATTCGAGCCGCTCGCCGAAACCCTTGATCCAGACTGGCCGATTCTTCGAGCGGCGGGCAATGTCCTTGTTCGCGACGACAATTGCGGCGCCGCCAGCAACCGGCATGACGATTTCGAGGAGATGCAGCGGGTCGGCGACCATCGGGCTGTTGAGCACGTCCTCGATGGTGATGGGCAGGCCATAAAAGACCGCCTGGGGGTTCGCGCAGGCGTTCGTGCGCTGGTCCACCGAGATTTTGGCGAGCGCGCGCGGGTCGTAGCCGTACTCTGCCGCATAACGATTCGCAATGAGCGCGTAGGGCGCGTTCTGGGCGAGGTTGCCGTAGGGAATCTCGAATTCGGCCTGGGGCGAACCGTAGGCGCCGCTCGAGGAGCCGAGGTAGCCGCGCTGGAACGGCGCTGCGACCGGCGAATCCGGCACCGGCGACGATGGCGCGACGCAGAGGACCACGTCAGCGATGCCAAGCTCTATCGCAGCTGCCGCGCGCCAGATCATCCCGGCAGAGGTCGCGCCGCCGAGGTCGACGAATTCGGCAAAATTAACCGGCATCCCGAGGAATTCCGAGACGGTGGATGGCGCAAACGACGCCGATTCGCGAATCGAGGCCATGCAGATGCCGTTCACCAGCCGCGGGTCGATACCGGCGTCGTCGAGGGCCATTTTCGAAAGATCGGCCCATTGTTCGAGCGTGAACTTCTTCGGCCCGATAGGGTGCCGCTCCGGTTTCAGCTCCGCAATGCCGACAATAGCGGCCTCGCCTCTCAATCCCATCGGTTCATCCTTTCTCAGCGCTCATGGCGCGAGCAGCAGTATTACAAAAGTCGAATCACCATTACGCAATGACATGGACGGCCAATGCTGGCCCATCATGCTCCGGCGCATCATCCAAGCCGCCAACAGCCAGTGTCAAGAGATGCTGCGGCAGCGCCAGTTCGCTTGACAGCGCTTACGTGTGGTGCTCATGATTCTTTGCTCGGCGTAAAATGAACAGTTCGCTCGATGTGAACAGTTATTTTTGCGAATACCATTCGGAATGAATGTGATTCGGTTCCGAGCACGAGGAGGGGCAACCATGGCTAAAGAAACGAATTATTGGACGCGCTGGTCCACGCGGCAGCAGTCGCGACGGCGAATGCTCGCAGGCGCTGGCTCCGTTGGCGCAGGTGTCGCAGCACTCGGCCTTGTCGGCTGCGGCGGCGACGACGACGAGGCTGATAGCCCAACAACTGCGGCCGGTTCGACCACCGCGCCCGGCACCACGCCAGGGGCTGGTTCTTCACCGGTTGTCGCGCAACCGAAGCGCGGGGGCGTTCTCAAATTCCCCCTGAGCATCGTTCTCAAGGACGTGTTCGACCCGCACACGTCGCTCAACCAGGCTGCCTATTTCTACAGCCTGATCGGGAATACGGCACTGCGGCCGAGCACCGATGCGACAAAGATTGAGGGCGAACTCGTCCAATCCACTGAGATTCCTGCGAGCGGCATGGAAATCATCATGAAACTCCGCCCGGGCGTGAAGTGGCACAACAAGCCGCCGTCCAACGGCCGCGCGTTCGTCGCTGATGACCTCGCGTTCAACCTCAAGCGCATCACCGGCGCCCTCAACGCTGACAAGGCCGCAAGCTTCCAGCGCAAGTCGACGCTCCCGAACTTCGAATCTGCCACGGCGATCGATGAAACCACGGTGAGCGTGAAGCTGACCAAGCCGCATAGCGGTTTCCTCTGGGGCCTTTCGGACTGGCGCAACTCGATCGTGCCGCGAGACTTCGTCGAGAGCGGCGGCAAGTTCGAAGATGCCGCGACGCTTATCGGCACGGGACCCTGGACCGTGGAGTCGTTCGAAGGCAGCACCAAGGCAGTGTTCAAGCCCAACCCGAACACCTGGGAGACGGGCAAGCCGTACGCGGACTCGGTGGAGTGGATCGTCTACGCAGATGCGCTGTCGGCCCAGACAGCATTCGGCAAGGGCGACCTTTCGTACATTGGCGCCACCGGCAAGATCAACACGGAGACCGTGAAGAAGATCGCCAGCAAGGCGCGCGAAGAGTCGTGGGCCTTCGGCAACTGGGACCACGTTCGCTACAACACCACCCGCGCGCCATTCGATGACGCTCGGGTCCGCCTTGCCCTTTCGCTGATCTACGACGTCAAGGGCATCGGCGATGGCTTCTACGGCGCGGGTAAGTGGGACTACACCGGACCGCTCGCTTCCGCCTTCAGCGTCGATGCGCTCTCAAGTGCGGACCTCGCCAAGACGAAGGGGTACAACCCGGACTCGAAGGCAGCCGACATCAAGGAAGCCAAGGACATGCTCTCCGCCGCCGGTTTCCCGGACGGCAAGGGCCTTTCCTTCAAGATCCACACGAACTCGAACACTGGCGCTCCGTTCGAGCAGGCAACTCGTGTCCGGGACAACCTCAAGCAAGCGCTTTCGGGTATCGACGTCGAGCTAGACATCGCATCCGACAACACGGTTTACGCACGCCGCCAGGTGTCGGGCGACTGGGACGTCATCTCGTACACCCTCTATCCGGCGCCCGACGCCGTGATTGAGATGACAAACAACGTCCACAGTGCCGGCTCGCGCAACTACGGCAAGTTCAAGAGCGACGAGGTGGATGCGCTTATCGCCAAGGCGGAGACGCAGCTCGACGCGCGCGAACGGTCGACGACAATGAAGGAGCTGCAGAAGGCGCTCCTCGAAAAGCACATGCCGACCGCGCACACCGTTTCGGCGAGGCAGGTCGCCATGTTCCAGCCCAACATCAAGGGCATGGAGCAGTACGGCGGCCAGGTGGGCGGCGGACTCACCTGGGATACGCTGCTGAACTTCAAGAACGCCTGGCTGGACGGTTAGCCGCTCACGGCTAGCGCTCACGACGCGGGCAGTGGCGCATCTCCCTCCAATGCGCCACTGCCCACAATGACTCCATTGCAGGGCGACGAATGACCAACTACATCCTTGCGCGGGTCGCCGCGATTATCCCGACGATGCTGCTCTTGCTCTTATTTGTGGTGGTACTCATCCGGCTGTTGCCCGGCGACGCGGTAGACATCTTACTGGCCGAACAGGCCGGCGGTGATTCTACTTCTCGCGATCAACTCGAAGCAGACCTCGGACTCAACAAGTCACTACCGGCTGCATACGTGGCTTACGCTGGCGATGCACTCACTGGCGACCTTGGCAACTCGCTCTGGTCGCGTGAATCGGTGGTTGCGATTATCGTCGGCAAAGTCGGCATCACCCTGGAACTGGGCATACTTGCACTGCTTATCGGCTCGAGTATCGGCATTACTATTGGTGTCATCTCGGCGGTATTTCAGAACACGCCACTCGACTACTTGCTACGCAGCTTCTCGATCGTGGGCCTCAGCGTTCCCAATTTCGCGATAGCCACGAGCGTTGTCGTTCTGCCAACCATCTGGTGGAACTGGTCGCCTCCCTTGACGTACACGCCAGTCTCGGAAGGCTACCTCCAGCACATTTCGCAGTTCATCGCGCCAGCGCTGATCCTTGGCGTTGGGCTGAGCGCCGTCCTCATGCGAATGACCCGGACGACGATGCTCGACCAGCTCCGCCAGGATTACAGCCGCACGGCACGCGCCAAGGGGCTGCGCAACCGAACCGTCATCCTGGCGCACTGCCTCCGGAATGCGCTTATCCCGGTGGTTTCGCTGCTCGGCATCCAGGTTGGATTCGTGCTCTCTGGCTCCGTCATCCTGGAGTCCGTCTTCGGGCTGCCTGGCATCGGTCGCGAACTGACCTCCTCGCTGACGAACCGGGATTACCCGGTCATCCAGGGGGTCACTATCGTGGCCGGCCTGTTCGTCATCTTGACCAACCTCGTCGTCGATATCTCTTACGGGATGATCGACCCACGCATCCGGGTGAGGTGACATGTCGGCATCACAGGTAGCAATTCTTGGGGCGGACCCCGGGTTCGATAATGCAACGGGACGAAGGCAGCGGTATAAGCAAAACATCGCTCGCTTTATTCGCCACCAGCCTGTCGGTTCGTTCTGCACGATCGTCCTCTTCGGGCTGGCCATGACGGCGCTTTTCGCGAACGTGATCGCCCCATTCGATCCCACACAAAACAACGTCGGGCCACAGATCGAAGGGCCATCGGGCGCGCACTATTTCGGAACTGACCAGTTCGGCCGGGATCTCTTCAGCCGCGTTGTCCACGGCGCAAGGATCTCGCTCGGCGTTGGCTTCGGCGCCACCATCTGTGCTGCGCTGATTGGGACGACGCTGGGAACCGTCAGCGGTTACTTCGGCGGCTCCGTTGACTACATCATCCAGCGCTTCGTCGATACCGCGCAGGCTGTGCCGCCGATCATCCTGCTCATCGGCCTGATGATCGTCCTCGGCCCGAGCATCACGAACGTCGTCATTGCCCTGGCGTTATTAAGTGGCCTGACCACCTCGCGCGTCATCCGCGGGACCGTGCTGGGTATTCGTTCGCTCACATACATCGAGGCGGCGAAGACGGTTGGCGCGTCGCACGGGCGAATCATGATTCACCACGTGCTTCCGAACCTGCTACCGACCGTGATCGTGCTTATGTCGCTCGGCATCGGTTCTGCGATCGTGGCGGAAGCGTCGCTGAGCTACCTTGGCTACGGCGTGCCGCCACCGCAACCGACGTGGGGCGGAATGATGAGCGTCGAGGGTCGCGGGGCAATGCTCCTGAACCCCTGGATCCTCATTTTCCCGACCATCGCGCTGGCGCTCGTGGTCTATTCGATGAACATGTTCGGCGATGCCGTGCGGGACGAGTTGGACCCCCGACTCCGAGGCAGCCGCTGACCCAACAGTTTCGTCGCCGGTCGCCGGGCA
>JBBSKE010000277.1:0-5564 GCA_038256595.1 Tepidiformales bacterium
GCTTTCACTCGTATGCCGGAATCGCGTTGGCCGCGTCGCGATTGTCGGTGGTCGAGTCGATCTGGTGCCGGGTCACGCACCCCCTCTCTGCCGGTCGGGGTTCCTCCATTGTGCGGTAGGACTGACGCTTTCACTCGTATGCCGGAATCGCGTTGGCCGGGTCGCGATTGTCGGTGGTCAAGTCGATCTGGTGCCGGGTCGCCCACCCCCTCTCTGCCGGTCGGGGTTCCTCCAACGTGCTGGTTCTGAACGGTTGTGGGGTAGTCAGCCTTCCCATGCCTGCTACAATCCTTAGCGTGGGCTGAAATAGGGCGCCACAGGGAGATGTATAGATGGACGACGTAGTAATTGTCAGTGGCGTTCGCACGGCGATCGGCAAGTTCCAGGGTGCGTTTGCGGAGACGCCCGCAAGTGACCTCGGGGCGATTGTCATCAAGGAGGCCGTCGCGCGAGCGGGCATCACCGGCGCGGACGTCGATTCCGTCATGATGGGCGTGGTCGGCCAGGTCGCCGAAGACGCCTACCTCTCGCGCGTTTCGACCATCAAGGCGGGCCTGCCGGTTGGCACCCCGGCCATGAACGTGAACCGCCTCTGCGGCTCCGGGCTCGAAGCGATCAACACCGCCTCGCGCCTCATCCAGTCCGGCGATGCCGATGTTGTCGTCGCCGGCGGCGCCGAGAACATGACGCGCATGCCCTACTACCTGCGCAAGGCCCGCACCGGCTACCGCATGGGCCACGACACGATCGAAGACGGCGTCGTCCACATGCTCACCGACCCGTTCAACGGCTACCACATGGGCGTCACCGCCGAGAACCTGGCGAACCAGTACGAAGTGACGCGCATCGCCCAGGACGAATTCGCCTCGGAGAGCCAGCGTCGCGCGCTTTCGGCGATCGAAGAGGGCCGTTTCAAGGACCAGATCATCCCGGTGACCGTGAAAATCGGCCGCGAGGAAAAGGTGTTCGACACCGATGAGCATCCCCGCGCATCGACCGTCGAGGCGCTGACGAAGATGCGTCCCGCGTTCAAAGAGGGCGGCATGGTCACGGCCGGCAACGCCAGCGGCATCAACGACGGCGCCGCGGCGGTCGTGATGATGAGCGCTTCGAAGGCGAAGGAGCTCGGCGTCACCCCGCGCATGCGCATCGTCGCCCGCGCCGAGGCTGGCGTGGAGCCGAGCATCATGGGCGAAGGCCCGATCCCGGCGGTCCGCAAGGTGCTCGAAAAGGCTGGCATGACGATCGACCAGATCGATGTCGTCGAGCTGAACGAAGCCTTCGCGAGTGTCGCCTGTGCCTGCTCGAACGAACTCTCGCTCGACCCGGCGAAGACGAACGTGAACGGCGGCGCCATCGCCCTCGGCCACCCGGTCGGCGCGACCGGCGCAATCCTCACCGTGAAGCTCATGCACGAACTTGAGCGCAGTGGCGGCCGCTTCGGCATCGTCAGCCTCTGCATCGGCGGCGGGCAGGGCATCGCCACCATCTTCGAGCGCATCGACGCGTAATCGCGCCGAACGAAGTTGACTCACGAACGCCGCTCCCGGGATTTCGGTCCTGGGAGCGGCGTTTCTGCTTGCGTGCCGAACGGGCCGCTCAGCCGCCGGTCGTCCCATAGCCCATCGCGGCCGCGTAGGGCCAACCGTCCAGGTCGGGCGGTTCGAGCCCGAGGTGGCTGATAGCGACGCTCACCTGCGTGCGATGTTCGGCGCTGTGGCCGAGGGCGTGCGCCAGGAAGAACGACTTCGGGAACACCGGCAGCTGGCCCTGGTAGGGCAGCACGACCTCCTCGTCGGCCGTCATTGACTCGGCGTTGGCTACCAGCTCGTCGTCGGCTTCGCGGCAGAGCCGGGCGAGTTCGTCCCAACCGGGCCAGTCGTGACGTGGCGAAAGTTCGCCCTCGTTCTGGCGGCCATTCGTTCGCAGCACCTGCGTCTGCTCCCCGCCGACGAGGTGCTGGAGGGCACAGCGAATGGTGGTTTCGTAAGCAACCTGCGCGGGGGCATCGAGTTGCTCGTCCGTGAGGTCGCGGCAGGCTTCGATGAGCCGCAGGTTCGCCCAGCGGCTGTAGCGGAAGGATTCGGCGAGTGGATTCGGCATCTTCCAGCCTTGATCGGGCGGCTCGGCCGGATCAACCCACGCTGGACCTCCCAACCAGGATAAAGCGTCCAAAAACGAGCATCCGGCACTCCTGCGCCTGGAATCGGTGAACACCGGCTCGCGAGGCGACTCCCCCGGTTGGGGGTTGCTCGTCGTTCGCCGCCGCCGCATCTTGTGTCGCACGAGGTGCGCCTATGAACGCCAAGAGCATCATTCCCGCCAGTTAACCCGGCGCAGGACAACCCGGGCCAGCACGTCCCGCCACTCGTTTGGCGAACCGTGCCGCTGCCTGCCTGCGTGGCAATGCCGGTCTTTCGCCGGCTGTTTGCGCGGAGATTCTGATGCGACCTCGTTTTGGCGGCCTATGGCTGCACAGGGACTTCCGGCGGCTCTGGGCCGGGATGACGATTTCCACCTGGGGCACGATGGTCGGGAACGGTGCCCTGGCCTACGCGGCTATCCTCGAGCTCGATGCCGTGGCCTGGGAACTGGCCGTTTTGACCATGTGTGGCCTCGTGCCCGGGTTCCTCTTCGGGCTCTTCGGCGGCGCAATTGTCGACCGCTTCCATCGCCGGCCGATCATGATCGCCTGCGACATCGCCCGTTTCGCCCTCCTCGCGACCATACCGCTGGCGTTCGTGTTCGACGTTATGACTATCTGGCAGCTCTGGGCGGTCGCCTTCTGCGTGACCGCCCTGACGGACTGCCTCTTCAACCCCGCCTACGAAGCACACTTGCCGACGCTCATCCAGCGGCAGGAGCTGCTCGAGGGCAACAGCAAGCTCGCCGCCAGCGCGAACATCGCCGAGTTCACCGGGTTCAGCCTCTCCGGCTGGATGGTGCAGCTGCTGCGCGCGCCGGGAGCGATCGCGATCGACGCCTGCACCTACCTCGTCTCGGCGTTCGCCCTTTCGCGGATCGAAACGCCGGAGCCACCGGCGAAACCGCACCACGAACGCCAGCACATGCTCCGCGAAATCCGCGAAGGCCTGCGATTCGTTGCCGGGAACAGCGTGCTGAGGTCGCTGGCGGCCGGCGACATCTTCCTCGCAATGGGCAGCCGCATGCTCGCGGTCGTCTACCTGATTTATTTGAACGAAGAGGTCGGCTTCAGCCCCGGCGTCCTCGGGATGATCTTCGCGGTTGGCGGCGTGTCGGCGCTCATGATGTCGCTCTTCGCCGAGCGGCTCACGCGGCGCGTGCACTTCGGCACGCTGATGGTCCTGGCGCTCGCGGTCGTGCCGATTGGCTCGCTCGGCATGCCGTTGGCGGCGAGCGTCTCCCTCGTTGGCGTGGCGTTTCTCGTGGCGAACCAGCTGATCACGGACCCTGGCTGGATGCTCTGGGAGATTACGCGCGTGACCACCCGCCAGTCGCTCACGCCGGACCACCTCCAGGGGCGGATGAACTCGACCATGCGCTTCCTCGAATTCGCCGCAGCGAGCATCGGCGCTGGCATCGGCGGCGTGCTGGGGACGCAGGTCGGGGCGCGGGAGACGCTCTTCGTCGCCGCCGGCGTCATGGCCCTGCCCGCGGTCTGTATCCTCATCTCGCCGGTCTCGCGGTTGCGAAAGCCGCCGGGAGCGCCGCAGCTGGTGGAGGTGACCGAATGAGCGAGCCGTCGAAACCGGCTTTCCCGCCCTTCGTGCCAGGCCTCGAACTGGCGCAGGAACTCGCGGCCGTGGTGGCACCGATCATTCGCGATCGCTTCGCGGGTTTGCCCTACAGCGCGGCGCTCATCGGGCCAGGGTCGGACGTGCTCGGCTTCGACACGACGATGTCCATGGACCACGACTGGGGTCCGCGGCTGCTGCTCTTCGTCGCGGACGACACCGCCGCCGACCTGCCAGCGGCCATCGAGCGGGAGCTGAGCGCGTGGCTGCCTGCGACCATCCGTGGCTTCCCCGCGCATTTCGGCCCGGCAGACGATGCCGACGGCGGGACGCGCGTGATGACTCCGCTGCCGCCGGGCGCGACACTTGCTCATCGGGTGGTTGTCGCGCGAATCGGTGCGTGGTTGGAACAGTATCTCGGCTTCGACCCGCGCACCGGGATGGACGCGGCCGACTGGCTGACCACACCCTCGCAGAAGTTGCGCAGCATCGTCGCGGGTGCGGTCTTTCACGATGACGCGGGGCTCGGGGCGATTCGCGAGCGGCTCGCGTGGTATCCGCCGGACATCCATCGCTACCTGCTGGCCTCGAGTTGGTCGCGAATTGGCGAGGACGACCACCTCCTCGGCCGGGCAGGCACGCTCGGCGACGAAACCGGGGCGCGAGTGCTCGCCGGGCGGTTGGCACACGAGGCGATGCGCGCCTGTTTCCTGCTCGAACGCGAATACGCGCCATATGCGAAATGGCTCGGCACCGGATTCGCGCGTCTCGATTCGAACGCGACCGTGGGTCCGCTGGTCGAACGGTTGCTCGACGCCAGCGGCGCTGTCCCGCGCGACGACGCACTCATGGCGCTGCTCGAACGGCTCGCAGAATTGCAGAACGCCTCGGACCTGGCGGACGAGCAAGAGCCACGTGCCCGGCGATTCTTCGGACGGCCCTACCGCGTCATCGACGGCTCGCGCTTCTCTCGCGCGCTGGTCGAGCGAATCGAGGGCGAAGAGGTGCGGAAGCTCGCGGCCCGGCGGCTGATTGGCGGCATCGACCACGTGAGCGACAACACCGACCTGCTGGAGGATGTCTCGCGGCAGGCTGCCTTGCGAGCGCTGTACACATCAGGTGTGTAGCGCCGACCGAGTACGGTTAGCGAACAATTCGATAGGCAGGAGGCGCCGAATGACCTTGTTGGTAGGATTCCTGCGATTTTTCTGGCGGGCTGAACATGCAGCCCGCCGGGCGGCTCACCCTGCGCTCCTACGTGATGCCGAAGAACGAACCCAGCGGTTCCAGGACCGCATCGCCGACGGCGTCACCGCGTTCGCGGGCTCGATGGTGTTTGTCTACATCCACATGGCCTGGTTCGTCGCATGGGTCGTGTTCAAGCCGTTCGGTGACGGCTTTCCGTTTGGGCTGCTGACCATGCTCGTCTCGCTGGAAGCGATCTTCCTCAGCACGTTCATCATGATCAGCCAGAACCGGGCCGACATCCGCCGCCAGTTGATTGCGGACGAAGAGTGGCGGCTCGTGCAGGCGGAGGAGGTCGAGAACGCGCAGATCATCCAGCTCACACAGCAGATCTTCGCGATGACCGAGCAAATTCATCGTCTGACGGTCGAAGTCCACTCGACGGTCCGTGGCTCGGGAGGCGGCGACACGTCGCCGGCCGAACAGCCGGGATAGCCAATTAGTCTCGCCTACTCGCCCGACCAGGTGAGGCGCGGCAGGCGGACGAAGCCGAGCACGTAGACTCCTGCGGCGAGCACGACCAGCACGGCAAGGTCCAGCGCCAGCCCGAGGAAGCTCGCGTCTGAATCGGCATACGTGGCGAGGAGCAGAGCATCGACCGCA
>JBBSKE010000278.1:0-5563 GCA_038256595.1 Tepidiformales bacterium
AACGACTTCTTCGAGGAAATGGCGCAGGTTTTCAAGCGCCTGGTTGATCTGGTGCCTGCCTCGCTGCCATTGACGTCTTGGGGACGACGTTCAAGAGAACAAACGCGTCTTCTCCAGCAACTGGTGCGAATAATGCTCGCTGAGCTGGTCGAACGGTGACCTTCAACTCCCAGAGTTCCGCCGCATCGACATGCCGCAGCCGGGTGAATCGGTGCAGGCCGGGATCAGCTCCGCGCTCTTCCATCATCTTGATGCCAGTTCGCAAAGATTCGAGCCCCTTTGGGTGACTTCGAGCCAGCGTAAGCATCTGATTTTCGACCACTTTTTCGCCAGCAGCGGTTTCGAAGAAATAGATGCGGTACTTTGCCACGAAGGCAAGCGTATAAGTCATTCGTTGTATTTGTCAAAGTCACACGCGTCGGGACAGCAACGCGCGCGACCGAGCGAGCGTGCCCCGGTCGCCATCGGCGGTCATGTGCACCGGTGGCCAGGTTGTCGCGCGACGGGGATGGTCGGCTGCTACGACGTGAGTGCCGCGACAGCCCTGGCACACTCCTCAGTCGGTCGCGTTACTGACGGTAGAGCGGCTGACGGGACAAACTCCTAGCCGAGGATCCACTGCGCTGCGGAGGCGATGGCGGTTTCCCAGTTGCCGCGCTTTGTGTATCCGCTTTTCGCCGCGGGGGCGAGGTCGTGGTTGCCGCCGGGGAGCCATTCGATGTGGATCGTGTCCGAGAGGGTGTATCCAGCGACGTCGTCGCGCGTGCCGAAGGGGTCGCGTTCGCCCTGGAGGATGAGGGCGTGTGTGCGCAGGCCGGCGAGATGCTCGGTGCGGGTCTTCTCGGGGGCGCCGGGCGGATGGAACGGGTAGCCGAAGCAGACCAGGCGGCGCGCTCCGACTTCGTCGGCGACCATGCTGGCGATGCGGCCGCCCATCGATTTGCCGCCAATCGCGAGCGATTCGCCGCCGCCGAGGGCTTCGACCACGCCGCGCCAGTGTTCGAGCAGGGCCGCCGGGCGATCGGGGCCGGGCCGCGTGTTGGCCGTGCGCCGCTTCGCCATATAGGGAAACTCGAAGCGGACGACGCGCACACCGGCGTCCCCCAGCTTCGCCGCAACCACCTTCATGAACTCGCTGTCCATGGGCGCGCCCGCGCCGTGGGCGAACGCGAATTTCGGGCCATCTTCGGGACCATCGAACAGGAACGTTGCCGGGTCGACGTCAGCCATCTCCCTAACCTACTCCCGGATTGACTGGCGCGTCCGCGCAGACGCCAAGCTCGTACAGGGCCGCGATTTCCGCGTCCGATTTGCCGAGCAGGCCGCCGAGAATCTCGTGGTTATGTTGTCCAAAGAGCGGGGCGTGCAGCCTCAGCGTCGGGTTCGCCTCGACAAGCCGCCAGCTGCTCGCCGGCTGCCGCCACGGCTCCATCTTCGGGTGCGGGAGGTAGCACCAGTAGGCGCGCGCGTTGAGCTGCGGGTCGTCGTGGATGTCGAAGGTGTCGAGCACGCGCCCGGCGGGGATGCCGAGCCGCTGGAGGTTCTCCATTGCCACCTGCGGGTCCTGCAATTCGCTCCAGGCGACGATGCGGGCGTCGATTTCGTCGTGGCGCGCGTGCCGGTCCTCGTTCGAAAGACCAACGAGGTCAGTCGCGCGGATGAGGCCGCAGAGGGGCCGCCACTGCTCGTCCGTCGTGACCGAAATCACGAGCCACTGCTCGACGCCGCGGCAGGGATAGGCGCCCTGGGGTGCGAAGCGGGCGTCGCGGTTGCCGCGATGCACCGGCGCCTCGCCGCGCAACGAGGCGGCGACAAAGTGCTCGCCGATGAGCACGGCGGAAGTCTCGCGCTGGGCGAGGTCGACGAAGACGCCCTTGCCGGTACGGCGCTTCTGGATGAGGCCGAGGGCGACTGCGCCAATCGCCGCGAGACCGCCGATCGGGTCGCCATAGGAGATGCCGGTCTTCATCGGCGGGCCGTCGCCGTAGCCGCTGAGGCTCACGAGGCCGGACATCTGCTCGATAATCGGGCCGAAACCGACACTGTCGCGCTCGGCGCCAGTCTTCCCGAAGCCGGCCATGGAGACCATGATGATGCCCGGGTTCGCCTCGCTGAGGACTTCGTAGCCGAGCCGCAGGTTATCCATGACGTCGGCGCGATAATTCTCGATGACCACGTCGCACTTCGCCACGAGGTCGAGGAACGCCTGGCGGCCCTCGGGGATCGAAAGGTCGAGGGTCAGCGATTTCTTGTCGCGGTTGTAATAGTTCCAGTAGAACGAACTGTTCCAGGGGTCGGCTTTGTCGGGCTGGGCGACGAGCGTGCGGATGTTGTCCCAGGCGCGGGGCGACTCGATCTTGATGATCTCGGCGCCCATTTCGGCGAGGATTCGGGTGGCGTACGGCCCGGCCCACATCATCGAGAGGTCGGCGATACGGACGCCTTCGAGCGGCAGGCGCTTCATACCGGCACCGTCGCCAGCCAGGATTCGAGGACAGCGCTGGTGTCGGCGGCCGGTGCGTGGAGTTCGCCAGCGCGCCATTCGAAGCCGAGGAACGGCCTCCCGGGGATGCGCGCTTGCTCGCCGTCGAGCGTTTGCACGGTATCGAAGAAGCCGCGCTCGGCGAGGCTGCCATTTTCGAGCAGGTCGCCCGGCGTGAGGACGGCGCCGAACGGGATCTTGTTCACTGGCCCGAGTTCGAGCAACTCCGCCTTCGTTCGCTCGGCGAACCAGCCGAAGAGCTTCGCGAGCATCTCGTCGCTGTTTGCCATCCGCTGCGTGGAGTCCATGAACCGCGGTTCGAGCAGTTCGGGGTCGCCGATGACGCGGAAAAGGGCCGGGATCTGGCGGGCGAGCGCGCAGACGCCGCCGTAGCCATCGGCCAGGGGGTAGATGCCCCAGGTCGGCATCATCGTGTTGCCGCCGCGGACCGAGGGGCCAGTCTTCATGTATTCGGTGCGCGAGGCGGAGGCTTCGAGCATCCCAGCGGCGCACTCCTGGAACGAGATATCGAGCCAGTCGCCTTCGCCGTGGACCAGCGCGCCGAAATAGGCGGTCAGCGCGGCGCTGAATCCGTTGAGCCCGCCGAGGTACTGCGCCTGGCTGCCGCCTGAGACGAGCGGGGGCATCGACGGGTTCCCGGTGAGCGACATGATGCCGCCCATCGCGAAGGAGACGGCGTTTGTCGCGCGGAAGTTCGCGTAGGGCCCGGTCTGGCCGAATGGCGTGAGCGAAACGATGACCAGCGAGGGGTTCTGCTCGCGCAGGTCCGCCGGGGCGATTCCGAGTTCAGCGAGGGTGCCGGGCATCGAGTCTTCTACGAGGATGTCGGCGGCGAGGGCGAGGCGGCGGAGCGAATTGCGGTCCGGGACGATGCGCCGCTTGCCGGGCAGGAGGTAGGTCGCTTCGTCGGCGGTCAGCTGGCCTTCGGGGCCTTCTGTGCGAACGACATCGGCGCCGAACCCGGAGAGCCAGCGCGTGGCGAACGCGGCCGGGATGCCGCCGCCGATTTCCAGGACACGAATGCCATCGAGAGGGAGTCCAGTCATAGCCCGCGATTTTACGTGAGTGGCGCGAGTGGGCGAATCGAGCGCGCGGCCCGGAGGTGGCAGCGAGGGCCTCGCCAGCTTCGGAGCACTTAACCGGACGATTGCTCGCAGACATCGGCGGCAGGTAGGCTCGGCGGGAGCGGCACTCGGGAGCGAGGAGCTGCGGCCGCGGCCCGAATGGAGCGACACATGCCGGATTCGCCAACACGAGGAACAGCATCAGCGGCGCCAGTCTCGCGCTGGAGCCTTTCGCCGCTCATCTGGTCACCGCTCGCGATCGTGCTGGTTTCGGTCATTGCCGGCCTCGGGATTGCCTATGCGAACAAGCAAGCGGGCCTCGTCGTCACGACCGTCCGCTGCGAGGTGGGCGAGCCAGGCTGTGAGCTGCGCCAGAAGCAGCACTGGCACGCAGACTTCGCCCTCGTAATTCGCGGCGAAACCTTCGATCTTGACGAAGAACGGTTCATCTCCGGCGAGAACACCGAGAAGAGCGACGCCGTCCACATCCACGACCCGCGTCACGCGGTGGTCCACGTCCACCTGGAGCGGACGACCTGGCAGGAGTTCTTTGGCTCGATTGGGTTCCGACTCGAGGGCCCGGCCATGGGCGAGGAAGGCGAATCGACACTGACGCTGCCGGGCGGCGAAGTCCTGCGCAACACGCCGACGGAGACCCTCAAGTTCTTCGTCAACGGGGTCTCGGTCGGGAGCGTTGTGGGGCTGAATATTGGGGAACTGGACCGGCTGCTTGTCAGCTACGGCCACGAGACTGTGGAGGAGGCTCGTGCGCAGTTCGAAACGCTTTCGAACCAGGCGTGCATCCCGTCGCTGCTCTGCCTCGACCGCCTCCCGCCTGGCGGACTCGAAGACGAACCGTGTTCCCGGGGCAGCGAGTGTAACTAGGCCGGGTTTGCGGCGACCGGGCGGCCGGGCACCCAGCAGTAGCCGTCTGCGTCGAGGAGGAAGACCTCGCGCAGGCCGTGGCCCTTGTCCATCGTCGGGGCGAGCACTTCGAACCCGGATTCGCGCGCGGCTGCCTCGGCAGCGTCGGGGTCCAGGCCGTAGACCCGCAGTTCGACCCCGCGGCCCCGTGCCGCCCGGCCAATTCCGACGGCGATCGGGTGCTTATCGTAGGTGTGGTCCGCGTGGAACATGAACTCGCCGCCATGGCCGCGGACGACGGCGAAATCCGGGTCGCTGTAGACGACCTCCACGCCAAGCACCTCGCGCTGGAAGCGGAGGGCGGCTTCGATGTCGCGAACGAGGAGGTTGAAGCTGATGCCGGTGAGCGTGGCGCTATAGGCGGCCGCGGGCATCCAGGGGTCGCCGGTGCGGAGTTTCATCCAGTCCTCACGGTCGCAGGGAGCGCGTGGACCATAGTAGCGCAGCAGCGGCGAAGGGGTCGGGGCCTGGACTCAGGCGGCGAGCCGCGTGGTCTCGCTAACGTCTTCATCGAAGATCGTGACGCGGTTGCGGCCGCTCCATTTGGACTGGTAGAGGGCATCGTCGGCGAGCTTGATAATCGCGTCGCAATCCAGGCCAAGGTTGGCGCCGCCGGCAATCCCCGCGGAGATGGTCACTGGGCCAACAGGCTCGCCGTTCGCGCCGGTCAGGGGCATCCGCGCGACCGCGTTGCGAACGCGATCCATGAGCGCCATTGCCTCTTCTGGCGTGGTATCGAGGAAGACGATCATGAACTCTTCACCGCCGTACCGATAGACAAAGTCGTTCGTGCGGACCGTGTTCAGCAGCACCTGGGCGACCTTCTGGAGGGTGACATCGCCGATTTTGTGGCCGAACTCGTCGTTGAAGCGCTTGAAGTGGTCGATATCGATCATCGTGAAGGCGACCGAGCGGCCGCTGGCGAGGGCCGGGAGGAACCGCTCGGCACTGTCGCGGGCGAGTTGGCGGCGGTTCGGAATCTCGGTGAGGGCGTCATAGTGCGCGTCGCGCTCGGTGGCCTCGTGGGTGCTGGCGGCAACGACTGCGGTCGCCACCTGCGACCCCATCATCT
>JBBSKE010000279.1:0-5552 GCA_038256595.1 Tepidiformales bacterium
AAATCAACGATGAACACGCCCCAGATCACGAAAACGGCGGTTTGCAACTGTGTGTTGAGCCCCCAGATCAGTTCGACGACCAGGAGGGCGAGCCAGGCTATGCCCAGGGCGGTAACCGGACCTTCGAGCAAACTTTCAAGCTGCTCGAGCGCTTCTCGGGCTTCGCTGCGTTCGTCCTGACGTTCTTCGCTGTCGTTCACTGGCCGGTCCCGGCGGCTGTTTGAGCGGTCCTCTCCGGATCGTTCACGCCCCGTGCCTTCCATCTTGTTCGACCGCGGCGCGATTGCCGAATGTCCTACAGGGTCGCGAGGAAGTCGCTGACGGCCTGCCGCCGGGTCTGGATGCTCGTCTTCAGCGAGTCGACCGCCTGCTGGTAGGCGTCGCGCTGCTCGGCCGGGAGCGCCGGCTTGATGACGGCGGCGAGAGCATCGACCTGCGACTCTGGCCTGGCGCCCGCGAAGAGCGTCTCTGCGGTCTGTTTCAGGTAGGCCGTGTATTTGTCGTAGTAGACCTCCTGATCGAGCAGGTAGCGGATGAGCGGCCAGCTTTCGTTGACGTCCTTCTTATCGAGCGAGACGTTCATGCGCATGCCACCGGCGCCGCCGCGGCCGCCGAATCCGCCCTGGTTCTGACCACCCTGGTTCTGGCCCGCCGGAGGCACAGCCGCGCCTCCCACGCCGCCACCTCCCGCTCCGCCGGCGCCGAGGACGAGGTTATGGTCCCAGGAAACGAACACCAGCTTCTCCTGCGCCGGGTCGTTATAGAGGTAGTAGTTGTGGGTCATTCCGCCGTAGGTGTCCCAATGCTGGATAGCGGCGGCAATCGCGAGCCATTCGAGGAAGGATTCGACATCGAACGAGGTTTCCATGCTCGAGCGCCAGGCGGCAGGGTCACTCGTCCGGGTCGGCGAGTGAATGACCTCGTAGAACGCCTTGATGTCCGACCAGTCCGGGTTCTCGCCGCCTTCCGCCTGGAAGCTGGCCTCGATCGCGCCGAGGGTGCCGTTCGCGAGGCTCGCCGCCGAGCCATCGGCTTCGTAGATGTTGCCCGAGCCGTCTTCGAACGCACGAGCGAGGACCGTGTCGTCGATCACTTCGATGACCGTGTAGTTGCCGAGACGCACGGGACCCTCGCCGCGATCGAGCAAGATTTCGTAGACCGCTGTCTCGGCGGCGACGAGGCCCGCGGATTCGAGCATGTCGTAAGCCAGGGTCTCGCGGATGTAGGTCGGGTCGTTGAAATTGTTCGACAGGGAGAGCTGCTTGAACCCGTAGAAGCGCTGGTTTTTGATCTCCGGGACTTCGTCTTCCCACTGGTCGAAATCGAGCTTGAACGGCAGGTCGTCGTCGCCGCTGCCCCAGCCGTCGCGGAGTGACGAGTTGCCCTTGAAGCGCACGCCGACGTTCTCCCAGGTCTCGCCGTTGAACTCGATCGTGCCCTTCACCCAGTCGGGATTGGGGGAGGACATGCCCATGCCCATTCCGCCGCCGCCGCCACCTCCGGGAATCACGCCGCCGGCTGGCACCTGGCCCGCTGCCGGGACGTTGCCCGGGAGCTGCCCGAATCCGCCGGGAGCCTGGCCATTCCCGCCCTGCACCTGGCCGCCGCCGAATCCACCCATGCCGCCAGTGCCGCGCGCCCCGAAGAGCGTCGTCATATTCGCGAGCATCGCCTCCCAGGTCGCGGCTGGCACCTTGATCGTGAGCTGCGGGACTCTGTCCGACGGGAAGACGGTCTTGTAGTCCGGCGCGACCAGGTTCGCGTGGGCCGGGTCCGAGAACGCGCCGTCCAGGACGGCCGGGGTGTCGCCGGGCGAGGTGGTGTCGTTCGAGATGGCCGAGGGCGAATCCGAGCCGCCGCTGCCGCCACTGCAGGCGGCCAGCAGCGCGCCGGCGCCGGCTGAGCCGGCCAGCGCGAGAACCTTGCGGCGACCGAGTCGCTGCTTAGCGATGCGTTCGTAGATCCCGTGAGTCATGTCAGTCTCCTCCCGCTGTCCGGGTTTGGTTGGGCGAATGGAAACGTTGTTTGGCCGCCAGTTGGCTATGGTTCGAGTGCCTGGCGGCCGGCGGGCTGGAATTCGGCGGCAAGGCCCTGGCGGCGCTGCTGCGCGGCGAGGGGCCGGATGTCGTAGTGCACGGTCAGTTCGGCGACGTCGCGAAGGAAGTCGATCCGGCCAATATCGACGCGCGTGATGGGCAGCCCCGTGCGCAGTCGCAGGTCCTCGATGAGTTCGTCTTGCCGGTCCGGCGTGATCAGTGCGATCTTCTCGTAGGTCACGCGTTTGCTGACCTGGAAGCGAAAGCCCCACTCCTTCTCGAGGATGAAGAGCAACGCAATGACGGTGCCGTTCGCGATCAGAATGCGGTCGACGTTGCCGCCAGAAGTCAGGCTCGAATTCATCACTGGCAGCGCGATAATGATGAACAGGTAGGTCATTTCGCGAATGGGCATCTCTTCTGTCCGGTAGCGAATCACCGAGAAGATGGCGAAGAGGCCGAAGCCAACGCCGACGCTCAATTCGATGCTCGTGAGCAGCGCCATGACAAAGAATATCGTCGTATTGAAGGCGAGGAAAGTGAACACATAGCTGCGATTCTGCGTCCACGGGTAGTAGATAAATCGCACGATGATAATCGCCGAGAGCAGGTTGAACCCCGCGGCGAACAGGAAGTCGTAGGTGTCAGCAGACATTGGCGGTACCTCGCATCAACCTGTCGACCAGGCGGAGTCCTGGCCCGAAACGGTTGTGCTTCAGATGGTCGTAGTGCAACGCGGCCCCGATGCAGTATTTGCTGAACGGAGCCGGGTGCTGGTGGCGCGCACGCATGGCGCGGACGAATTCGGACTCGTGGACGCCGTTCGCCTGCTTGACCTCGGCGATCGCCACCCCGGGGAGGAGGGTCACGCGGCCGTTCGCCGAGAAGCGCAGGCCGAGGTCGAGCGTCAGCCGCTCGGGGCGCCGCGTGCTCACGAGCGTCACCCGGTGGAAGTCGTTCCGGAGTTGCGGGGCGAGGTTGCGGGAGTGCGCCGGGGCGTGCTGCTCGAGGAAGGCAGCCTCGGACTCGGAGATTTCGCTGACGAGCTCGCTCGTCGCGATGCGAACCTTCGACGTGCGCTCGCGCTTGTCCTTGGCCTTGACCTCGAAGAACGAGGCGCCGGAGCAGGCGTATTCGCGGCTTCGCACCTTGTAGCGGCGCGGCCGGCCTCGGTGATGGTCGTGGTAGAGGTCGAAGGCCGGCGTATCGAAATAGATCGTGCGGTACGGGTGGACACGAACCCCGGAGATTTCGAGCACCCGGTAGCCATCGCTGAGACCGTTGACCACCTCCGCGAGCGAGCCGGGCGAGAGGACGTACTTCGTGTCATGCCGGTCGAGCAGGGCGACGCCGTCCATCTCTTCGAGCGAAATGGGGGCGAACGCAGAGAGGGCCAGTCCCTGCCCGGCCATCGGCAAGAGTCGCGGGGGTGTGGATCCCGCGTCCCCGGCGGTGGTTTCGGGTTCGAACGGCAGGAACTGGGCTGTTGCGTGGAGCATCCCGGGCCTTCCTCTCGTTAACGGGTGATTAACCGCGTGGCGACAGGGACAAGATTGGCCACGGAAGATTGGAACTCCATGAGAATTGTTTAACGGTTCATTAATAGATTTATGGAACCGGGCAGTTTCGCGGCGGTTTGGGCCTTGCAGAGCCGTTGCAGGGAAGGACCCTGGACAACAGCTCCGCGCTCCCCGGCGTAGGAAGTGGCAGAGGCAAGCCGCGACGCTTTCCTTTGTCGCGATGCAGGATTACGCTTTGCACTCGTAGCAAACTTCTCGTAACGCCGATGTTGGAGCACGAAATGATAGCTTTCGACGATTTGACAGCCTGCCTCTGGAAGACTGCCTCCCTGCCCCGCGAGGAGTTCTCGGCCGTCCGCGAGAGCGTCGATTTGCACTCCGGCGACGCGGTCATCGTCGAAAGCTGCCAGCGGCTCGAGGTTTACGCATTCGAAGACTGCCAGTGCGGTGCGCCCCTGCGATTGCACGGCCGGGACGCACTCGTGCACATGGCCGCGGTTGCCGCCGGGCTGCATTCGGCGGTCCTCGGCGAAGAGCAGGTGATGGGCCAGGTGCGCACCTCGCTGGTCGATTCGCCGCCGCCGCTGCGAGAGGCCGGGGACATCGCCATCGCCGCCGCCCGCGAGTTGCGCCAGTCCACGCGCGTCAACACCGATTCCGGCCACCTCCTCGACCGCGGACTCGCGATGGCGAACGTCGATGCCGGCGACTCCATGCTGATTCTCGGCACGGGCCACATGGCACGGCTTATCGCCCGTCGCGGGCAATACCTCGGCTTCGAACGGATCGTCATCGCCGGGCGGACGAAGCCTGTCGCCGCCTGGTTCGAAGACGGCCAGTTCGACTTCGCCCCGCTCGATTCGCTTCCGGAGATGCCTGCCTTCGACGTCGTGGTTGGATGCCTCGGGTCGAACGCGCCGGTCCTGGACGTGCGCGCGGGGCTGCCGCCGATTCGCAGCCTCATCCTCGACCTTGGCACGCCTGCGAACTTCTGCGGGGCCGCGGCCGCCCCTCTTCTCGACATCGCCAAACTGCTCGAAGCCGGGCAGCACCACACGAATCGCCGGCGGACGCGGCTGCTCGAAGAACTCGGCGCGATCATCGATCGCCGCCTCGCGATGGCGGCTTCGACGCGAACCTCGCCAGTCGGGGCGTTTCGCGCCTCGATCGAACGGATCCGCCAACGAGAGGCGCAGCGCATCCGCCATCTGCACCCCGAGATTGCGCCGGAGACGGTCGAGGCGATCACCCGGGCGCTGGTCAACCAGATTTTCCACCTGCCATCCGAGCGGCTGCGGCGCATCGACGACGCCGAGTGGCACGAACGATTCGTCGCCCTCTTTTCGGAAGAGGCCGAGCCAGCCGCCGAAAGGGTGCGCCAGTGATCGCCAACGCTGTTCCCGTCTCCACGACCGACCCACTCAACCAGGCCATTCTTGCCGTCTCCGAAGACCGCCTGCAGGGCTTCCACCGCGACCCGATGGGTGAAATCGCCGAACTTTCCGGCGTCCCGGTGACCGATGTCATCGAACGCATCCGGGCTATGCTCGAAGCGGGGACCATCCGCCGCGTCCGCCAGACGGTGATGTCGACGAACCTCGCGAAAGGTGCGCTGGTTGCCTGGCGCGTGCCCGAAGAGCAACTCCACGACGCGTTCGACTACCTCTTCCAGCAGGACCCGTTTAGCGGCCACGTCGTCATTCGCACCACCGACGCGCCCATTTCCGGTGCGCGCTACCGGCTCTGGACCACTCTGAAAGTGCCGCAGGGCTACTCGATCGAGCGACACGCAGAGGTCCTCGCTGGACGGATCGGCGCGGACGACTACCGGATCATGCCAGCGAAGCAGCTGTTCGCGCTCGGGGTGGGGCACGCCCGGCGGCGGGGGATGGAACCCGGCAGTCGCGCGGATGTCCCGGCGGTCCCGGCGGAGACGAACCTCGTGACCCTTTCGCCGGTCGAGTGGCAGGTGCTGACCGCGCTCAAGCGTGAATTC
>JBBSKE010000280.1:0-5463 GCA_038256595.1 Tepidiformales bacterium
TCGATGCTGCGTTGGCTGGGTATCGTTCGTGCGCGGTTGCGAAGGGGTTCGAGGTGGTCGGGGAGTTTGCCGGTCATGGCGAGCGGCAACTGCGCTTCCAGCTGGCATGGCCCTCGGACGCGGCAAACCCAGCCGGGGAACCGCCCCGGGAAGCCGCCGCTGCATCGGCCGAGTGCGCGCAATTGCACCTCGATGACGCCCTGGAGCGATGGCAGGCGACTCGCCCGAACCCCAATTCGGCCGAGATGGACGGTATGCTCACGCGTATCGGCGTGTGTATTGAAAGCGGCGGGATCCCGGAGTTGGGTGACGTGCCGGCCTTCGTCGTGCCTCCTCGTGACTACGGACGAGGCGTGACCGCCAGCGTTTCGCTGCCCAACCTTTCGTCCGAATCAGCGGCGGCCGCGCGGCAATGCGCAGCAGCGGAAGAGGCGAACTCGGGTCTGCAGTTGCCGATTCCGACGTGGCTCTGCCAGCAGCCCCCCGCGGGCATCCCGTACTCTTCGCGCTGGGTCACGCTCTGCATGGTGAATGGCCCGGAAGACGCGGCTCGAATCATGAACGAGGATCCTCGCCCGTAATCGCGCGTCGCTGGTTCGAACGAACTCGCTACCTGCTCGCTTCTGTGAGGGCGTCGCGGAAGAGGCGGAGGGCGTGGGTCGTAAACAGGACCATGTTCTCTTCGCGGTCGTCGTTGCCGGTTTCGAGCACTTCGGTCTTCGTGACCGGGCCGATGATGGCGACGGTCGTCTTCCCGGCGGCGGCGACGCGTGCTCCAGGAGGGCCGGCGAGTCCCGATTCGGCGACCGTCCAGTGCGATTCAAGCCGCCCCTGCATGGCCGCGCCGAGCTTTTCGAGCAGCACCGGGGTGGTGCCGCGGTATTCCTTATAGTCGTCCGGGTTCGCGCCGGCGAGGGCAGTGCGCGACTTCAGCGTGTAGACCACGCCGCCGCCCGCGTAGTAGCGCGAGGCGCCGGGCACCCAGAGGAGCGCGGCCGAGATCAGCCCGCCGGTGGAGGATTCGGCCACGGAAACTTTCTCGCCGCGGGCGACGAGCATGTCCGAGATTTCGTTCGCGAGGGTCTTCTGTTCTTCGGTCAGGAACGACATGTGCAGCCTCCATGCGGGCGCGCCGGGTTGGTGTTCGAACTAGGCGAGGCGGATGAGGGCCTGGCCCTCCTCGACCGTATCGCCGGGGCTCACGAGGAACGCCTCGACGGTGCCATCGGCGTCCGATTCGACGGGAATCTCCATCTTCATCGACTCGATCAGCAGCACCTCCTGGCCGTTGGTCACCGCATCGCCGACGGCGACGAGGAGTTCTTTGACTGAGCCGGCCATCGGCGAGGGGATGTCCTGTGCCATGCAACGCTCCGGGGGAAAGAAGGATTTGGTGGCACTCTACAGCGGCAGCCCTTGATGTGCGATTCGCGAACGGATCGGACTCCGGTAAAGCTGCCTTCTCGCTGCCGAACATTGGGAATCTCTAATCTGGTTCTCATGTTCCCGGAACGGCCCGTCCGTACGGTGGGGCCACTTGAGAACCAGGAGTTGAAACATGAACCGCCGAAGCCTGCGCGACGACCGCCACGACGATGACAACCACGACCGGGGACTCCAGTTCGATGTCCAGACGCTGATGCAGCGCCGTCACGCGCTGAAGCTATTCGCCGGCGCCGCCGCGATAGCGCTCGTGGGCTGCAGCGACGACAACAACAGCAGCAGTTCGACTCCAGTTGCGACGAACACGACCGGAGCCGGGAGCTCCCCCACGACTGCCGCTGCCAGTTCGGCCAGCGTTGCCGCTACGGTTGCAGCGACTGCCGCCGCCACCACGACGGTTGTCGCCGCAATCCCGACGACCGCGACGCCGCTTTCGAGTTGCACGATTATCCCAACCGAGACGGCCGGGCCCTTCCCGGGCAATGGTTCGAACGGACCAAACGCGCTCACCCAGAGCGGCATGGTGCGCAGCGACATTCGCGCCAGCATCGGCACCTCGACCACGGTTGCGAAGGGTGTCCCGCTCACGGTGAAGCTGACGATTGTCGACACAAAAGACGGTTGCAAGGCGATAAACGGCGCTGCAGTTTACCTCTGGCATTGCGACATGGACGGGCGCTATTCGATGTACACCCAGGGCGTGACGAACGAGAACTACCTGCGCGGCGTGCAGGAGGCGGACGCGAACGGCGTCGTCACCTTCCAGAGCATCTTCCCGGGGGCCTACTCCGGCCGCTGGCCGCACATCCACTTCGAGGTCTATCCGAGCCTCGCGGTGGCAAACTCGTCGTCGAACAAGCGCGCGACCTCGCAACTCGCCCTCCCGGACGACGTTTGCCAGGCCGTGTTCGCGACCCCTGGCTACGAGCAGAGCGTCACAAACCACACGCGCACACCGCTGACGCGCGACACCGTCTTCAGCGACGGAGTGACGCTCCAGATGGCGACGGTGACGGGCAGCGTAACGGCTGGTTATGTCGCCACGCTGGTCGTGGGCGTGTAGTTCGCGCGCCTATCGCGAAGGATGGCAGGCTGGTCCGAAAGGCCGAATCCACGCGGGCCTCAGAGCCTGTGAACGATTCAGTCCTTTCGTCCTCAGTTCCACTCACTACGTATGCTGGCGGAGCTGGAAGATGTTGCCTTCCGGGTCGTGCCCGTCGCATGCGAGATAGTTGTGCAGGCTCCACTCGTGTTCAACGGGTTCGACATCGCCGCCGAGTTCGCGCGCGATTCGCCGGGCTTCGGCGATGCTCGGGACGGCGAAAACCAGCTTCACGGGCGTCTCCGTGCGCCGGACGGGTGGTGTTTCGATAGAGAGTCCTTCGGCGAACTCGGGGCGGATGAGCACGATAGTCAATTCGAAGCCATCCTCGGCGAGCACCACATGTTCGGGCTCGGAGGTGAGGACCGGGAGGCGGGTGAGACCCGCATAGAACGTGGAGACGCGCTCAATCTCCAGGGCGTAGACGACGGCGCCGGCGAGAAGTTGTTGTGGCATGGCGCAACCATACACCGCTGCCGCTAATGTTCGGCCCCGCTCATCGTTTCGCGCGGAGCGAAGGTTCGCGCCGCTTGGGCGAGGCATCGGTATACTGCCGCCCATGCCAATTCCACCTGGCGCCCCCGGCGCTGCTGAAACCTATACGTTCGATGTCGTCGTCGTTGGCGGCGGTGTTGCCGGCCTCTGTGCTGCCGTCTCTGCGCACGAAAGCGGCGCGAAGGTCGTGCTGCTCGAAAAGTCGCCGAAAGAGCACCGCGGCGGCAACACCCAGTTCGCCGACGCGCAGATGCGCTTCCCGCACGAGGCCGACGAGTTCGGCACGCGCGACTACACCGCCGACCAGATGTTCGCGGACCTCATGCGCATCTCCCGCGGCCGCGCGAACGAGGACCTGATTCGCACCCTCTGTGACAACGCGCGCGACACGGCCGAATGGCTCACCGCGATGGGTCTCGAATGGGAGCAGGGCTACCCGCACACTGCGGGCTATCGCCGCAGCCCGAAATCCGGCGGCAAAGGCCTCGTCGACCTGCTCCACCGGCGGCTCGAGGGCCTCGGCGTTGCGGTCGGCTACCACACCGGCGCGACCGACCTGATTGTCGACGAGCAGCGCAAGGTCCGGGGGGTGCGCGCGACCGGTCCCGAGGGCGTCATCGACGTGATGGCCGAGGGCGGCGTGATTCTCGCCTGTGGCGGCTTCCAGGCGAACGTCGAGATGCGCGTGCGCTACCTCGGGCGATATGCGGACTCGCTCATCCTCCGCGGCAGCCGTTACAACACGGGCGAGGGCCTGAACATGGCGATGGCGGCCGGTGCGGCGCCAGCAGGCCAGTGGGGCGACTACCACTCGGCCGTCCTCGATGCCCGCTCGCCGCGCATCGAATGCGGCGTCACCGCGCTCTACAACTACCAGATGGGCATCTTCGTGGACAAGGAAGGCCGCCGCTTTCTCGACGAGGGCGAGGATTTCCGCGACCACACCTACGTGAAGTTCAGCAAGTTCATCGTCGAGCAGGCCGGCGGCGAGGCATGGTGCCTCTTCGACCAGAAGGCGTATCAGCGCGAAGAGTTCGCGCGCGCCTGGCGCCCGGTCGGGCCACCCGTCATCGCGGAGACCGTCGAGGACCTCGCGCGCCTCATCGACGTCCCGGAGGCGAACCTCGTGGAGACCTTCGAGGCCTTCAACGGCGCGATCGAAGAGGGCGAGTACGACCTCGACCGGCTCGATGGCAAGCGCGCGGCGGGAATTACGCCGCCGAAGAGCAACTGGGCGCTCGCGCTCGATGCTCCGCCGTTTGTAGCGATCCCGGTGACCGGCGGCATCACGTTCACCTTCGGCGGCCTGAAATGCGACACCACGGCGCGCGTTATCGACACCCGCGGCGTGGTGATGGACGGCCTCTACGCTGCGGGCGAACCGATGGGCGAGATCTTCTACTACAACTACCCGGGAGCGAGTTCGGTCATCCGCGGGGCAGTGTACGGGAGGATTTCGGGCCGGGACGCGGCAGAGCGCGCGAAGGCATAGGGGGCGATGAGGGCGAGGCTTTAGTCCGCGACTGGGACGGGTTCGTTCCGCTCGATCAGTGCCTGCAATTCACCCAGGTACCGCGCGAAAGGAATCTCGCCCTCAATATAGCTATCGTTCAGGAGTTCGACTTCACCGAGGAGCCGGCCGATAGATCCACCTTCAGTCACTGCGGACCAATCGACTGAGGCAACAAACTCCGCGAGAGCGTCGTGCGTGTCTCCGGTCTGGAGCGCAGCGCGAACCCGGCCGAGAATTGCATCACGATTGAGCTGGTGAAATTTGATGAGCGGGACCATCGAACCCCTCGATTCCTATGAACTTCAACGCCGCTGGGCCGACGCCCGGGTGGACGAAAAGCGTAGCCGCGGCAACTTCGTTGAGATCATCGCACAATCAGTCGAGGCCCGAAAACCCCAAATATGCAGGGGGCTGGTCAAAGTTAATTCGACTGGAAACCGAGAACGGCCAGCACATCGGCACGATCCACGAGATCCAGATGCCCGACGGGACCGTCCCGCAAAGCCACCCCAAGGACTACACCGACCGCGATTGCCAGCGCTTTCGCTCGGTGAATGAGCCGGTGGAGTAACCGGCGAGGTGGGGGCGTCCACGCCTACCCGCAACTCACGTCCCGGGCGATTCGCCACACGCGCTTGTCGAAGGTCCGCGGGAGCGCCGATTTTCACCCTGAGGCGCCGCGAACAGGAATCGCGCTGCGGACTTACGGAGCGGTCTACGAGGGCGGCGGCGATTCGCGAATCTTTGAGAGTCACTTCCGCGGCGTGCCGGCACGAGCGCTCATTCGGCGAGCGGGCAGGACAGCAGACGCCCGAGTTCACCGGAGATTGTCCCCGTTTCCCCACTTCTCTCGTACTGGATGGTGTAATCGCGATTGCGCCACACCAAACACACGAGGAGGCGTCATGAA
>JBBSKE010000281.1:0-5461 GCA_038256595.1 Tepidiformales bacterium
CCGACGAAGGCGAAACGAAGGCCCGCAAGGCTCCGCGTTACACCCAGGTCATCACTTTCACCATCGCCGACGGGCAAGGCGACACCGCGCGTTCAACCGCCGGCATCCTGACCGCGCTCGAGACATCAGAATCGGTTGTGAAGGACCTTGCGGGGTTCCAGGACTTCCGCGTGACGGTCTCGCCAGGCAGCAGCGGCCCCCTCCAGGTGCTCGCTGAGACCACCTGGTCGGACCGCGAAGGGCTCAACACCTACGACGCCGCCCAGAAGACGCTGCTCGATGTCATCAACTCGCACAACGAGGAGATTATCCCGGGCTCCGTCCAGGCGTTCGATATGGAAGTCGTCCGCGACACCAAGGAGACCGCCTTCTCGATGGGACGCGGCGCCGTGTTCGCGCTGCTCGGATCCTTCGTCGTCGGCGGTTTCATGGTCGGCGCCGGCCTGAACCTCTTCAGCAGCGATGCTGTCGCGGTCGAAGGCGGGGGCGGCGAACCGACGGCTCCCGTCGATCCGTTCAATCTTGTGGTCACGGCGCGAGACAACGTGTTCGCCCAGACGACCCTCACCATGGCCGCAAACGCCGCAGTGACCGTCGAGCTGACGAACCGCGGGCTCATCAAGCACAACATCCACTTCCTCACGGCGAAGGGTGGCGAAACGCTCGCCGACGGCGCCGAGGGTGCCTTCATCGACGGTGGCCAGTCCGAGACCCTCTCGTTCCAGTCGCCGGCGCCGGGCACGTACTTCTACCAGTGTGACCTCCACCCGGACACCATGACCGGCACGCTCACAGTCGAAGAAATTGCCGCCCCTGCCCCCGGAATTGAGCCTGCCGCCGGGACGACTCCAACCTCGTAGCACTTGCCTGCACAGCAGCATCGAACGGCCACCTCGCACGGGTGGCCGTTTTTTGTTGTGCCAGGTATTTGCCCTCGGACACGTCTGGTCCCACGATTCCAGCGATGCTTCGATATTTCCGACGGCGCACTCAACAACGACCGGGTTTGATCCGCCCGATCGTCGTCGTGATCGAAGCAGTCGCCGTCGGCGGCATGGAATCGATCGCAATGACCGCCGCAATTGAGTTACACGCGCAGGGTCATCCGCTCGTCGCCGTGGTTCCGCCGGGGCCGACGTACGACGTGATGGCGGACCGGCTCGCCGCTGCCAGTGTCGAACACCGCCGCATCCAGGCGTCGGCCACCATGGGGCGAATCGCGCAGGCGCGCGGCGCGTGGGAACTCTTCCAGCTCCTCCGGCGGGAGCGGGCGCGGGTCGTGCACCTCCATTGCGGCGGGACATACGGCGGCGGCTTCGCGAACCTCGCCTGCATCGCCGCTTGCGTCCCGGTGGTCGTCACCGAGCACACGCCGCCGTCGCCGGCGCACCGCCTGTCGATCCGAGTCGCCAGGGTGCCGCTCGAGCGAACTGCCTGGGCCTTCGTCTCCGTGAGCGAACCAAACGCGAGGCTCCGTGCCCTGCATCCCGGAGCAGTTCGGCCAGCGCGGATGGCGTACGTCATCAACGGCATCCCCTCGGTTCCACCAGAAGTGGCGGCGGCATGGCGGCGGGCTGAGCGAAGGGCGCTGGGCTACGCAGAAACGCACGTCGTCATCGGCTCGGCCGCCCAGTTCCTCGGGCACAAGCGGCTCGACGACCTCCTCCGGGCCTCTGCCCTGCTGGATGATGCCCTCCCCTGGCGAGTGCTCCTCGTTGGCGATGGCCCCGATCGCGAACTGCTCGAGTCGCTGGTGGATGAGCTTGGGATTCGCGAACGGGTGACCTTCACCGGCTTCCTCGCGGACGCGAAGCCCGCCATCGCCGCCATGGACGTGTTCGTCCTCCCGCAGGCAGAGGGGTCGATGTCGACGTCGGTCCTGGAGGCGATGGACCTCAGCGTCGCGAGCGTCATCTCCCACGGCGGGCCGGGCGAGGCAGTGATCGATGGCGAAACTGGTCGCTGGGCGCCTCCCGGCGACGTCGCGGGACTCACGGACGTCCTCGATTCGCTCGTGCGCGACCCCCAGCAGCGGCAGCGGCTCTCCGAAAAGGGCCGCTCACATGTCCGCGAGTATTTCTCGGCGGCACGAATGGGCGCGGACTACCTCGAACTGTACGAAGCCGCTGCATCCGGGGCGGCGATACCGGAGCGGCTGCGAGCGAAATCCGTGGTTGCGGAATCCTCGGCAGTCGGCCAGTCTAGGGGCATGAGACTCCGGCCCCGGGTAGGCATGTCGTGGCGCGAATGGTTCACGAGCGGAATCCGCTGGTGGCTCCTTGGGGGTCGCCGGCCGCAGCTGCACATGGTCTATCGCGCCGCCGAACCGCCAGCGATGCCCGGGCTGCCGCCGAACATCACCCTGCGCACCTTCGAACCCGGGGACGAGGACGCCTGGATCGACCTCCTGAACCGGAACGGCGAACTCGGCCAGTGGGACCGGGCGCGGCTCGATGACGAGAACCGGACGATGGTGCCCTCGGGCGTGTTCTTCGCCTGCGACGGCGAGCGGCTGGTGGCGACCTCGGGCGTGCAGGACCGGCCCCATCGCGGCGAACCGGCCTGGGAGATTGGCTGGGTGGCCCGGGACCCGGAGTACGCGCGCATGTGGCTCGGCGAGGCGGTGACGGTCGCCTCCGTTCGTGCGGCGTTGGCACTCGAACCGCGCGAAATCTTCCTCAAGACCGACGACCACCGGCTCGCGGCGATCAAGGTCTATCGCAAGCTCGGATTCCTGCGGGTGGCGAACTCGCGCGGCTACCGGAAGCGCTGGCGGGCAGTGGCGCAGGCAACCGAGGCCGCCAGCCAACATTCGCCAGTCGAATAATCTGGCGGACCGCTACTCGAAGGCGCCGTCCGCCAGGAGCTCGATGTACTCCTCGTCCGAAAGGCCGATGATGTCCTTCATGACGTACTCGTTGTCCTGGCCGAGCAGCGGCGCCGGCCGCGAGAGCACACCCGGGGTCTTCGAGAGCTTGAATGCCGCCGAGTCGTACGTGCGCTCGCCCATCGTTGGGTGGTTGAGCGTCCAGTAGTGGTGGCGGTGGGCGAGTTGCGGATCCTTGTGCATCTCTTCCGGCGACTGGACGATGCCGCAGGGCACCCCGAACGACTGGAAGTGCTTGAACGCCTGCTCGGTCGTGTGGCGCTGCGTCGCCGGGGCGTCCGGGTTCTCCTCGCTGCGCAGGAACTCGACTTCGTCCTCGCGGCGAGTGAAATCTTCGAACCAGAAGCCGAGGTGGCGGTCGAGTTCCTTGCGCTCGTTCACGCGCTGCCAGTTTCGGCGCATGCGGTCCATGTCGCACCATTCAGGCCGCCCGAGGGCCGCCTTGAGCGCCTCCCAGTGCTTCTCTGTCTCGCAGGCGAGGACGAAATAGCGGCCATCGCGGCATTTGTACGCGTTATGTGGTGCGAATCCCGGGTCGTGGTTGCCCATCCGCGACTGTTCGTGCCCGTTGACGGTCCAGTCGAGGACGGCTGTGTTCAGGCTGTGGACCGCCGCTTCCATCTGGCCGAAATCGATGTACTGGCCCTTGCCGGTGCGGCGGCGGTAGTCAAGCGCCGCAATCAGGGCGATGGTGGCGATGTGGGGCACGAGGAAGTCCGTGTAGGCGATGCCCGTGCCGATAGGCTCGGCGTCGGGCCATCCAGTAAGGTGGTTGATGCCCGAGGCCGCCTGGAGCACGTGCCCGTAGCCCATCCAGCTCGACCAGGGGCCGGTCTGCCCGTAAAGCGGCATCGCAATCATGAGGATGTCCTCGCGGATGGCGCGAAGCTCGTCGTAGCCGAGGCCAAAGCGGCCCATGGTGCCGGGCGTGAACGACTCGGTGACCACATCGCAGGTGGCGATGAAGCGCTTCAGGAGCTCCGGCCCGCGGGCGTGCTTGAGGTTCACGGTGATGCCCAGCTTCGAGCTGTTGAAGTTCGCGAAGTAGCCGGAATTGTCATATCCGGGCGTGTCGTTGACGAACGGGCCGGCGCGGCGGAGGGCCTCCGGGTAGGTCGCAGATTCGACGCGGATGACCTCGGCGCCGTGGTCCGCGAGGTACTTCGAGACGGTTGGGCCGACGCCCACCCAGGCAAAATCGGCCACGCGCAGGCCCGCGAACGGCTGTTTCAGGTCTGCCATTGTTACACCACCATCCGCATCTTGAGGCGTCGCACGCCCGCTTCGTCGAGGCCAAGGAGTTCGCCGTAGACCTGTTGGTTATGTTCGCCGACGCGAGGTGCGCGGCCGCGCTGCTTCCAGGGCGTCTCGCTCATGATCCAGGGCGCGCCGGGGTAGATGAACGATTCGCCGATGTCTTCGTGCTGGACGCGCACCCAGAAGTTGCGCGCCGCCAGGTGCTCGCTCTCGACGATGTCGCGCGGGCCGAAGACGGGCGCCCAGCCGGAATTGCGCCGCTGGGCCTCGGTGCAGAGCGCGACCTTGCCGCGTTTCTGTGTGAACAGCGTCAGGGTCTCTTCGACATAGAGGCGGTCAGCGGGTTCGAGGGGAATCATCGCCGTCAGTTTCGTGCGCCACTCGGGAGCGTCGAGGCCGCGCGCCTCGCCGGTTTCGGCCAGCCAGTCGATGATCGCGTTCGCGCCAAGGCCGATGAGCCCGCCAACCTGGAGCGCGGTCACCCAGCCGTCATTCGTGGGGAAGAGGTAGCGGCCGCCCATGTTACCGGCGACCATGCGCCCGACCCCGGGCCCGCGATTGTTGATGTGGCGGATGTCCCAGGTCTGCTGGGCGTTGTCCATCGCGTTCGCCATCGCCTCCTGCATGGAGACATCGACGTGCTGGCCAAGGCCATCGTTGACGCCGCGCGCATAAAGGGCGGTCATCGCGCCGACGGCCGCCTGGAAGTTCACCTGGGCGTAGGCCTGGGGCGCCGTGGTTCGCACCGGGCCGCGCTCGTCGTCGCCGTTGAGGTACATGTGGCCGCCGAGCGCCGAGGCGACAATATCGGTCGCGTGCATGTCCTTGTAGGGGCCGGTCTGACCGAAGTTCGTGATGCTGACGACGATGATGCTCGGGTTGATGGCGGCGAGTGCGGCGTAATCGAGGCCAGCGTCCGCTGCCTTCCCGGGCGGGTTCGTCTCGACGACGATGTCGGACTTTTCGACGAGCTGGCGAAGGACGTCCTTGCCCTCGACGCGGCGGGTATCGCAGGTGATGGAGCGCTTGCCGGCGTTCATCGTCCACCAGAAAAGACTGCGCTCGGTGCCGGCCTCGTCGCGGTAAAAGGGGCCACGCTCGCGGGTCGGGTCGCCGAGGCGCTGTTCGACTTTGATCACGTCGGCGCCAAGTTCGCCCAGCAGGCGGGCGCAAAGCTGACCCTTTTCGTCAGCGAAATCGAGGACACGGTAGCCCGCGAGGGGACCATCGGGATGCGGAAATGGGACAGGCGTTTGTTCGGTCACGTGCCAGTTTTACTTGTCTTCGGCCACTGATTCAAACTGGCGGCCAATCTGA
>JBBSKE010000282.1:0-5438 GCA_038256595.1 Tepidiformales bacterium
CACGCCCAGTTCTTCGAAGAGACGTTCGCGAAAAGCGGGCGGATCGATGTCGTGCTGGTCGCGTTTGGTGTGCTCGGCGACCAGGAGCGGGGCGAGCGCGATGCGGCCACGGCGGTCGCGGTCGGGCGCACGAATTTCCTCGGGGCGATGTCGGCGGCCGTGAATGCGGGCGAAAAGCTCCGCCAGCAGGGGCAGGGCACGCTGGTCGTGCTCTCCTCGGTGGCGGCGCAGCGTCCGCGGCGGTCGAACTTCGTCTATGGCGCCTCGAAGGCGGGCATCGACGCGTTCGCCGAGGGCCTGGCCTTCGCGCTCAAGGGCGAAGGCGTGCAGGTGCTGACTGTTCGCCCCGGGTTTGTGAAGACGAAGATGACCGAGGGCATGAAGAAGGTGCCGTTTTCGACCACGCCCGAGGCCGTCGCGACGGCGATCGTGCAGGGCGTGGCGAAGGGCGACGAGTTAATCTGGGTGCCGGGCCTGTTGCGTTATGTGATGTTGGTGCTGAAGCTGGTGCCCCGGCCGATATTCCGGCGGCTGCCTCTCTAAAGCCAACAGCGCTCTTGTGGTGACGAGCAAGTCCACAGGTGGATGCCGGATGGCTCCGAAGGGCGTGGGTGGAGCGTACTCCTCGGGGCATCACGGGTGCCCAGGCGGCAGTCCGTCGCCACAAGAGCAAAGCGCGTGGTTGCCATTTCTCGCGGTCGCGTTCAGGATGCAGACAAATCTCCGGATGGCGGTGAACCCAAGATCGCCATTCCGATGAGCCCGGGAGGAACATGGCATGAAACGAACACTGATTCTCGCCCTGTTGGGCATGGTCGCGCTTACTGCCTGTGGCGGCGGTGACAACGACGACGACCCGGGAGCGACTGGTTCATCCGACAGGCCGGAGGCAACTTCAGAGACAAAGGATTTTGACGCCTTCAGGCCGAAAGGCGTAACCGTCCCTCTGAAAGCCGGCAGCACTGCGGAGGTCACGCCCCCGGATGCTGGCAAAGTCAAGATGACGCTGAAGAGCATCAAGTCTCCGGCCGACGAACTCCTCGCACCGGGCCTGACGGTCGGAGAGGGATCGCAGATGTGGGCCATCGAGGCAGTTGTGGAGGTGTCGGGGGGCTCGGAGACGGCCGTGGCGGACTTCGTTGTCGAAACTACGGACGGAAATCTCTACGGCTGGATGGGCACAGCCTCGCCTCACGATCTCCTGTACAACTTTGCCCAGGGCACAACGCGCGAGGGGTTTGTCTCGTTCCAATTCCCCGAAGACGAGAAGGTCGCGCGAGTAGTGGCCTCGTTCAGCAGTTACGCCGGTTACGACATCATCTTCGAAGAGTAGATTCGAGGCATTTTCCGGCGGCCGACTGGTTGCCCGGCGCACTCGCCGCGGTCGCCGAAGATTCTCCGAACGGGCCGAACGAACCTACTTCGTGCTGCGGCCGGTGACCCGCTCTGTTGCGTTGGCGAAGCGGTTGACCTGGTCGGCACTGCCGCGGAGGGTGCGATTGGCGTCGACCTCCATCTTCACGGCCGATTCGCGGAGGGTCGCCTCATCGATGATGCGCTTCGATTCGCGGATGGCGGCCGGGGAGTGCTTTGCGATCGCCTGGGCCATGTCGAGGGTTGCGGCCATCAGTTCGGCGGGCTCGTGGAGCGAATTAACGAGGCCGATGGCGAAGGCTTCGGCCGCTTCGACTTTTCGGGCCGTGAAGATGAGCTCCTTCGCCTTCGCCGAACCCACGAGGCGGGGCAGCGTCGCTGCCGCCACCG
Organism: Tepidiformales bacterium; assembly: GCA_038256595.1. GTDB lineage: Bacteria > Chloroflexota > Dehalococcoidia > Tepidiformales > Tepidiformaceae > JBBSKE01. Next base: position 1,765 of record JBBSKE010000282.1, read on the forward strand.
CGAGGCCATATTCGGCCCCGGGAAGGCGGAAGGTCGCGGTCGTGGAGGCGAGGCGAATGTCGCAGGAGATGGCGAGGCGCGCGCCGCCGCCGTAGCAGAAGCCGTTAATCGCCGCGATGACTGGGATCGGGCACTCCATGATGCGGCGGTTGGGGTCCATGGCGCCGGGCCTGGGCGCGGCGGCCGGCTTCGCTGCTTCGATGCCGCTCAATTCGAGCATGTCGGCGCCGGCGCAGAAGGCACGGTCGCCGCTGCCAGTGATGACGATGACGCGGACGTCGCTGTCTTCCTGGGCGCGCTGCAGGGCCGCATCCAGCGCCGACGAGAGTGCCGCGTTGAGCGCATGGTGCCGCTCCGGGCGGTTCAGCGTGACCAGCGCGACATGGCCCTGGCGTTCTTCGAGGACAAGTGTGGATTCTGACATCGGTGGCTCCGGGTGGCCCAGGCGCGCGGCCTTCGGCAATCACTTTCGAGCATTGTGCCCCATTTTCCGGTCTCGGGCTGGCTGGGACACGATAAGGGCCGAGCAGTCCGTCGCACTGGGGATCCCTCCGCGAATTACTCGAGGGTACTCACGACCGGCAGGCAGAAGCCGGCTTCGGTGCCGCCGCCCTCTCGCGGGCGCAGCCAGATCTGGCCCCCGAGCCGGTCGACAAGCTTGCGGCAGACCGTGAGGCCGAGCCCGATTCCGGGGACGCCCGGTTCTGTCGGGTTCGCGCGAAAGAACGGCTCGAACAGCGTCTCTGCCTGCTCATCGGTGATGCCGCGGCCCCGGTCGAGCACACGCAGGGTCACGGAACGCGGGTCGCCGAACACTTCGACATCGATCGGGGCGAAATCCTCGCTGTATTTTTCGGCGTTGCTGAGGAGGTTGTCGACGAGGTGTTCGACCCAGCCGGTGGGCGCCAGGACCATACCCGGGGCCCCCTCGACGGTCAGGCGCTTCGGGCGCTCGTTCGAAAGCCAGTTGCGGGCGCCGAACACGGTCTCGGCCACCCGGTGCAGCAGCGTCGGTTCGTCTTCGGAGCCACGTTCGGCCCGGGCGAGGTGGAGCATGTTCTCGACGATGCCCTCGAGGCGGCGGGCCTCGCGGAGGAGCGTCGCTGCCATCTCGGAGACTTCCTCGGGCGGCAGCTCGGCGGCGCGGCGCGAAAGGATGTCGGCGAACCCGAGCATCACGGTCAGCGGCGTCTTCAGTTCGTGCGTAGTGAAGCCGATGAAGTCGTCGCGGGCGGCGAGCGCGAGTTGCAGGCGGTCGAACAGGGCAGCTCGTTCGAAGGCGCCGCGCAGCCGCTCGCCAATTTCGAGCAGGAGCTCATCCTCGTCGGGAGAGAAGTGGCGGCGAGGGTCGAGGACCGTGAGCACGACGGTGCAGTTGTCTGGCAGCGGGACCCAGAGCCGCCGCGCGGTAAGCGACGTCCCGCTGCGCAGTTCAAGCTCGAGCGATTGCAGGACCGGCGCGCCGGTGGGCACGCTTTCGGGTGCGGGCAGGGGCAATTCCTCGGGCTCGAAGCTGGAGTCTGAGCGTATCTCGAAGGCTAATCGCTCGCCGATGCCGGCGCTCACGTGGTCGATTGCTGCGGCAGCTGCGAACTCCTCGACCAGTAAAGATGCGGCCGCGTGGGCAACGCCGGTGGCGTCCGTCTCTCCCTGGAGCGTCGCGCCGATTGCATTGAGGAGCTGCTCGCAACGGCCCTTCGCCGCGAGCGCGTCTGACGCCTCTTTCTGTGCGGTGATGTCGCTAAAGAGCCCGACCACGCCGTGAACCTTGCCATCCGGTCCGAAGTCCGGCACGAAGCGAGCATGGATATGAGTTCGGCCGTTGAGCTCCGGCATTATGACTTCCAGCTCGCTTGCTTCGCCGGCAAGGGCCTGCCGGAGTGATGGCGCCAGGAGCGAGTAGGCCGGGCCCATGAACTCCTCGGCGGTGCGACCGACAATCGTAGCTGGGTCGATGCCGTACCACGTTCGATAGGTCTCGTTGGCGAACTGGAAGCGCTCGTCCCGGTCGATGTAGGCAACGTTGGCCGGGAGGAGGCTGGTGACGAGGCGGAACAGATTCTCGCTCTCTGCGAGGGCAATCTCGACGCTGGTGCGCTCGGTGATGTCGAGCCCAATACCAACCATGCGGGTAGGGTTGCCAGCTTCGTCGCGGAAGGCGCGGCCTTTGCCGAGAATCCAGCGGAAACGGGAGCCCTCGGGAATGCGGAAGCGCGCCTCAAACTCCTCGCCGTCGGAGAGGGTGTCCTGGATGGTCGCAAGCAGCGGCGCTCGGTCTTCTTCGTAAACGGCTTCGAGGAAGTGATCGAAGGTGCCGTTGAATGTGCCGGGGGCCATGCCGTGCAGCGGTTCGAGCCCTTTTGTCCAGCGGAGGTCATTCGAGCCGACGGCCCAGTCCCAGATGCCGAGACCGGCAGCCGATTCGGCGAGGTCGAGGGCTTCCTGGGTGAAGCGATGGCCGCGCATGGCAGTGGCGGCTTCGAGTTCGAGGCGGCGGTTTTCGGCTTCGACGCGGCGAATCTCGGTGACGTCGCGAATGATGAGCTGGGTGGCGCGGCCGCGCTGGAGGTCGATGGGCAGGGAGACGACCTCGACTTCGAGGGGGACGCCCTTGAGAGTGATGAACTGCTCCCCGAGGAGGTCTCCCTGCTGTCCGCTGGCACTTTCCTGCATGCGGCGGATCACGGCATCGCGCGAATCGGGGTGGACGAACTCAAGCACATTCCGCCACACGACCTCTTCTGGTGAGGTGGCATCGACAAGGTTGAGGCCCGCGCGGTTCACATAGAGCAATGTGCCCTCGCGATGGATGGCGATCGCATCGGGGTAGGCCTCGAGGAAGGCCTGGATGCTGGTATTCGTGAACTCATCGCTGGGCTGCATTGCGAAATTTTACCGTCTCGGAGTCAGCGAAGTCACCGGTGGGCGCTCGCCTGAAGTATCGGAACTGTAGCAGAGGGAGCAATCGGTGACCGTCTGCTTGCAGACTGTGACAGCGCCGACGAGGGGCGAAGGAGATCCGCTGACGCGGAAATCGGTGTTTTGAGTCCTGGAAGGAGGCAAAGAAAAGACCCATCGTTGCCGATGGGCCTTTGGAAATCTTGGTAGCGGGGGCAGGATTCGAACCTACGACCTTCGGGTTATGAGCCCGACGAGCTGCCACTGCTCCACCCCGCGGTGGAAGTGCCGGAGCGTGGCAAACGCCACACCGTACAACTGAAGAGTGAAGAAACTGCGGACTGGTTCACACGCGAACCTTCAATATAGGTCAAGCCCTCGACCATTAGTACGCCTCAGCTGAACACATTACTGCGCTTACACCTGGCGCCTATCAAACAGGTAGTCTTCCTGTGGTCTTACCTGGTTAATCCAGTGGGAGGTCTCATCTTGAGGTCGGCTTCGCACTTAGATGCTTTCAGCGCTTATCCGATCCGAACATGGCTACCGGGCAATGCTCCTGGCGGAACAACCCACACACCAGAGGTTCGTTCACCCCGGTCCTCTCGTACTAGGGGCAACTCCTCTCAAACTTCCTACGCCCATGGCGGATAGAGACCGAACTGTCTCACGACGTTCTGAACCCAGCTCGCGTACCGCTTTAATGGGCGAACAGCCCAACCCTTGGGACCTACTCCAGCCCCAGGATGCGACGAGCCGACATCGAGGTGCCAAAC
>JBBSKE010000283.1:0-5413 GCA_038256595.1 Tepidiformales bacterium
ACCTCCCGCCGGGGCACCATCAAGGCCGTGGATGGCGTGAGCTTTTCCCTCGACCGCGGAGAGACCCTGGCGATCGTTGGCGAATCAGCCAGCGGCAAGAGCGTCATGGCGCGCTCGCTGATCCGCCTGATCCCCGACCCCCCGGGGAAAGTGGTAGGAGGGTCTGTCCTGCTCGATGGCGCAGACGTACTCAAGATGAACTCGCGCCAACTCCGGGAGGTTCGCGGTAAGCGCATCGGCATGGTCTTCCAGGATCCGATGCGCTCGCTCGACCCGGTGTTCACGGTCGGCATGCAGATCGGCGAGGCGGTCCGAGGCCCATCGACAGGCATGAGCCAAGGAGCACGCGTCGAGGAGTTACTCACATTGGTGGGCATTCCCAGCCCGGAGAGCCGGCGGCACAACTATCCGCACCAGTTCAGCGGCGGCATGCGGCAGCGCGTGGTTGCGGCAATCGCTATTGCTGGCAACTGCGACCTGCTCATCGCCGACGAACCAACAACCGCACTCGACGTCACGGTGCAGGCCCAGTTCCTGAACATGCTGGTAGACATCCAGGAGCGGCGCGGCCTGGCAATCGTCTTCATCACGCACGACCTCGGCATTGTGGCGAATGTCTGCCAGCGAGTCGCCGTCATGTACGCGGGCAAAATCGTGGAGACAGGTCCCGTGAGCGACATCTTTCATCGCCCGGCGCATCCATATACACAGGCGCTGCTTCGCTCGGTCCCGGCGGTCGGAGCAGAGAATCCGCGGCTCATCGGTATCGATGGTCAGCCGCCAGACCCGTTGAATCGCCCCGCCGGCTGCGCATTCGCTCCGCGCTGCCCGGCGCGACTCGAGCGTTGCGACGTCGAAGTGCCCCCCACCCAGCATTCGAGCTCGGGCAATCGCAGTGTCGATTGCTGGGCCGTGGAGCGAATCGCATGACTCTTGAAACAAAAGGCGTCCCGGCACTTGAAGCGCAGGCGTTGAGCAAGACCTATGGTGGCCGTGCTGGCGTCCGCCGTTCGGCGGCAGTTCGCGCAGTCCATGAGATTTCATTCTCGATCCCAAAGGGCTCGACATTCGGCCTTGTCGGCGAATCCGGCTGTGGCAAGACGACGACGGCGAAAATGCTCCTGGGTCTTGAGAAGCCAACCGCTGGCGAGCTATTTTACGATGGCAAGCCAGTCGCCCAGAAGCGCGACTTCGCCAAGTTGCGCTCAAGCGTGCAGGCGGTGTTTCAGAGCCCGTCTTCGTCCTTGAGCCCCCGGATGCGCGTTGCGGAGCTGATCACGGAACCGCTCATCGCCCAGGGCAAAGCGAGCAGCAAGGATGCCGTGCAAAAGCATGCCCCCCGGCTGCTCGAACTGGTCGGGCTGGGAGCGTCGTCCCTCGACCGCTTCCCGCACGAGTTCAGTGGCGGCCAGCAACAACGTCTCGCCATCGCACGGGCTCTCTCGATTGAGCCGTCAGTCATCATTCTCGATGAGCCGGTCTCTGCTCTCGACGTCTCAATCCGCGCGCAGATCATCAATCTCCTCATGGACCTCCAGGAGCAGAGCGGCGTTTCCTATCTGCTCATCGCGCACGACATTGCCGTGGTCGAACACATGAGCCACGAAATCGGCGTGATGTACCTTGGGGAGATCGTCGAAAGAGGGCCGGCATCGGCAGTTGTCCAACAGTCGAAGCATCCCTACACGAAAGCACTGATCGAAGCCGTCCCGGTGGCCGACCCAGACGCGCCACGTGTTCGCGCGGTCGTCACCGGCGAGCCCCCCAATCCGATGAACCCACCGTCAGGCTGCTCGTTCCACCCGCGTTGTATACGAGCGATGGATGTGTGTTCCGTCGTGAAACCAACTTTTATGGAAGTTGAACGCAACCACTGGGTCGCGTGCCACCTCTACACATGAACGAACGCGAGGCAGAGATGGACCACGAAGCAGATCCGCCTGGTCATACGGCAGCCCTTTCCGGTTTGACGGTGTTGGAACTGACGCATGAGCTGCCCGGCGCCTATTGCGGCCGCCTGTTAGCCATGCTCGGCGCCCGCGTGATCAAAATTGAGTCCGTAGAGCGGCCGGACCGCTCGCGCCTGCTCGGTCCTTTCCGCGAGGGCCATAAGCATCCCGGCGAGTCGGGTTCGTACCGGTTCCTGCACGCGCAGAAAGAGTCCTTGAGCCTGTCGGTCGACACACCGGCAGGCTTCGACCTCCTGCGCAGGCTCGCCGCAACGGCCGATGTTGTTCTCGACGATGGCGCCCTCGGGAGCCCTGCAGTTGCGTCGAAGAGATACGACGAGCTGATCGCGGCAAATCCGCGGCTGATCGTCAATGCATTCACTTCGTACGGCCTCAACGGCCCGAAGGCGGACTGGAAATCGACTCAAATCACGGAGCTTGCAGCCGGTGGATGGATGCGCCCGCGCGCAGGCGGCCTTGAGCCGCTGATGCCTGGAGCGCCATGTGCCCATTACGGCGCTGGCGTTCTTGGTGCCCTAGGCGTGCTCCTTGCCATGACGGCGAGACGCCGGTTCGGTCACGGCCAGGTGGTCGAAACACCATTAAATGAAGCACTCCTCTCTCTCCTTGCATTCCCGACGGCGACATTTGCGATCAGCGGTTCCGACGGTGTGCGGCTGGGCGAGCGCTTCCCGTTCGCAATCTACCCGTGCCTGGATGGCCACCTGGGCGTCAGTATTCTCACCCAGGGGCACTGGGAAGGGCTTTGCCGCCTCATGAAGCGCGACGACCTGTTGACAAATCCTCGCTTCATCACGGGCACCGCGCGGGCCCGACCCGAAACAACGGCAGAGATCGACCAAATCGTGGGTGACTGGATTGCGACGCAGCCTGCCCTGGAAACCTTCGACACGGGCCAGAGTCTGCGAGTGCCGATCGCGATTGTTCCCTCACCGTCAGAGGTGCTCAAATCGCCCCACTACGCTGCACGCGATTACTGGCACGACTACGACGACCCGGACCTCGGACCGATCCGCCTGCCGGGGATTCCGTTCATCTTCGCGTCAGGCGAGGGCTTTGCACCCTTTCGCCCTGCGCCTTGGGAACCTGCGTCAACGGAGTCCATCCTCGCCAGCTTTTCGGGTGCGCCACCGCAAGAACTAGAAGTCGCTGACCTGGCGGTGACGAGATGACGAATCGCGTGCTGGATAACATCCGGGTTCTGGACCTTACGGCCTGGCAGGCGGGGCCAACAGTGACCATGATCCTCGCCGACTTTGGGGCGGAGGTGCTCAAGATTGAAGCGCCCAAGCGGCTCGACGGCTGGCGCGGCGGGGCAGGGCTCATGCAGGGCAAAGCTTACGAGCGTGGAGCCAACTGGAACGCCGTGAACCGGAATAAGCTGGGCCTCTCCCTCGATTTGAAATCGGAGGCGGGGCGTGATCTTTTCCTGCGGCTGGTCGATCAGGCCGATGTGGTGGTCGAAAACTTCACGCCACGGGTGATGGAGAACTTCGGCCTGAACTATGAGGTGCTCCGTGAGCGGAATAAACGAATCGTAATGATCGCGTTGTCCGGGTTCGGCGCGACCGGGCCATGGCGTGACTATTCGGCATTCGCATTCCCGACCGAGGAGGTGTCAGGACTCGCCTATCTCAACGGTGACCGAGGCGGACCGCCGATCCTGGTTGGACAGCCCGTAACCGACGCACTCGCCGGGGCAATGGGAGCGTTCGCTATTCTCGCTGCCCTGCAGAAGCGAGAGCGGACAGGCGAGGGAGACTATATCGACCTCAGCCAGATCGAAACGCTCAGCCATGGCATCGCCTCGGAACTGATCGACGCTCAGCTCAACGGCCGAGACGCCGAACGCCGCGGCAACGAACGCGAGGACATGGAGCCCCATGGCGTCTACCGTTGCCTCCCCGACGAAACGTGGATCGCGATTGCCGTCCAGTCCGACAGCGATTGGGCGCGGCTTTGCGGCGTCATCTCGCGTCCCGACCTTGCCGCTGACGCATCGCTGGGGTCCCTTGCCGGGCGCAAGAGTGCTCACGCATTGGTCGACGATGCGGTGCGCGAGTGGGTCGCCAGTTGCAACGGATTCGAAGCCGAAGCCGAACTCCAACGCGCCGGGATCGCAGCCTCGATCTGCATGCGTCCATCTCACCTGATGCAGGATGAACAGCTCTGGGCCCGGGGCTTCTTCCAGATGCTCGACCGCGAGGAACTCGGCACCCATCCGTACCCCGGCGCCGTCGTTCGGCTTACGAAGACTCCAGCGACGTTCGATCGGCCAGCGCCGCTCTTCGGACAACACACGCGCGAGATCCTGCGCGAGCGGCTCGGCCTGGGGCAAGACGAACTCGACGCGCTGGACGCTGCCGGGGTGACATCCACTGTGCCCGCGAACCAGGACTGGAGGTAGCCATGAGTACGTTCGGCCTGGGGTATGCCGGTCTCGGCCGGGCTGCTGGGAGGTTGGCGGATGCCGCTCAGCGTCTGCCCGTCGGGCACAATGCGGGCTGCTGGAGCGCCGACGCCAGCAAGGCTGCTGCCTTCGCAACCGACCATGGGGTTGCGAGAACCTTCGCCAGCTACGCCGAGATGGTCGCCGACCCGGCCATCCAGGGGGTCGTCATCGCCTCCGCGAACGCGGGCCATGTCGCCTACGCCGAGCAGGCGGCCGCGGCGGGAAAGCACGTATTCTGCGAGAAACCGCTCGGCCGCAATGGAGACGAGGCAGCGCACATCGACGCCGTTTGCCGGCAAGCCAACGTCACGCTCGGTTCCGGCTACCACCTTCGCTACCACCCGCTTATCCAGCAGGCACGCGAAGCGGTCAGCGCCGGCGAAATCGGTACTCCACGATTGATTCGCGGGCACTTCTACGTTGGAGCGCAGTACGACCGGAGTGGCTGGCGTTCGCGTTCGGACGAAAGCGGCGGCGGCGCGCTGGTCAGTACCGGCGTCCACGTCATCGACGCCTTCAACTATGTCCTCGACGACCGTGCGGAGATGGCCAGCATGCTCTGCGACGCACTCCCGGTCGAAGAGGTTTGCTCGGCCATGATCGCCTATCGAAATGGTGCCGTTGGAATGTTCGACACCTCGCGAGTGATTCCCAACGCCCAGACAGCGAACAACCTCGAGATCTATGGCACTCGTGGTCGCTGCATTCTGAACGGCGTTCTCGGCGGCTGGGTTGCAAATGGCACGGGGGTGATCGAGACGGATTCCGGGCGTCGGGAACTGCAGACCGACCTCACGCTGAACCTCTACACCGAAGAACTCGCGGATTGGATTGCCTCGGTGATCGAGGGCCGGACGCCGATTTCCGGGGGAGATTCCGGCGTCGCCGCTGCCCGGGTGATGGACCTGCTCTACCGCAATGCGGTCATATGCGCGCCAGGCGTGCCAGCCTGAACCACCGAATCAACTCAACCAACGACACCGAAGGACTA
>JBBSKE010000284.1:0-5376 GCA_038256595.1 Tepidiformales bacterium
ATGGTCGAAAACCTCGGACGCTCCTATGGCCTCGTGTTTTCTCAGCGTGTGCTCCTCGCGCTCATCGAAACGGGGATGTCTCGCGGCGACGCCTATGCAATTGTGCAGCGCAACGCCATGCAGTCCTGGGCCGACCGCACGCCGTTTATCGACCTGCTGCTCGCGGACCCGTCGGTCACAAACGCGCTCCCGGAAGAGCAATTGCGGCCGCTGTTCGACTACTCGTACTACCTCCAGAACACAGGGGCCACGTTCGCGCGGCTGGGCTTGTGATGGAATCAGCCAGCGGCGGACCGCCATCGCCACCGGTGATGCCGCCGCCAGTTTTCGCCGCGCCCGTAGCGCCGTCGCTTTACCGGCAGGCGTTCCGAATCGTCAAAGGGAACCGCAAGGCGATGCTCTTGCCGCTCTTTGTAACCGAGTTCCCGGTCTCAATTCTTGTCGCCATTGCAACATTTATTCTCTACCAGGAGATCTACCCGGAGGCCGGACTGAGCTCCGTTGAACTGGTGCAAGAGAATCCTGGAAGCTTGAACCTGTCGATTATTATGCTGAACGGAATCCTGGGGCTGTTTACCCTCATTGGACTCGCCGCAACAATCGTTTCCGCAAACGCGATTATCGCGCAGAAACCGATCGGCCTTGCAAATTCTCTCGATCCTGCCTTCACACGCATGGGTGGGTTGCTCGGTCTCGGACTCGTGTACGCGGGAATGGTAGTGACGACCCTGTTCCTGCCATTCGCGCTGTTCTTCCTGATTCGATTCGGCCTGGCGCTGCCCGCGTTCGTTCTCGATGGACAACCCCTTGGCCAGTCGTTACGAACGAGTTGGACGGTCCTTCGCCGGAGAATGTTGAAATTTACGGCGCTGCTGCTGGCCTTCATCGGCATTGCTGTCGTCGTTATGGCCGTAGCTATCCTGTTGCTTTCGATAGTAATCGCGCCATTCGTTGGGACGGAAGCCTCTCGAAACGACGAAGTCCTCATGGTCACGGCTGCCACGCTGCTGACCGGCATCGTCACGGTGCCGCTTGGCGCGTTCATCGTGACCACTATGACGCTGTTCTATATGCGTGAGAAAAAGGCGGCTTCGAATGCCTGACGTTCTGCTCGAAACGAATCTGCCGAATCGGCTCTATCGCGGCAAAGTGCGCGATATCTTCGACCTCGACGACCACCTGCTCATCGTCGCGACCGACCGGGTGTCGGCGTTTGATGTTGTGCTGCCTGGCGGCATCCCGCGCAAAGGCGAGATGCTGAGCCGCCTCTCCGCCTGGTGGTTCGAGCGGATTAGCGGCGTCATCCCGAACCATTTCGTCGCCCTCATCACCGCGGAGAATGCGTCGCTGGTGCCGTTCGAACTCGGACCCGAGTATTTCGGCCGCTCGCAGCTCGTGCGCAAGGCGAAGCGGCTCGACGCCGAGTGCATCGTGCGCGGCTATCTCGCGGGCTCCGGCTGGAAGTCCTACCAGCGGTCGGGCGAGATCTGCGGGGTGCCGCTCAAGGCCGGCCTGCAGGAATCGGACCGCCTCTTCGAGCCAATCTTCACGCCATCGACGAAGGCGGACGAGGGCCACGACGAGGCGACCACCTACGAGGCACTGGCCGAGCAGCTGGGCGAAGAGAACGTCAACGCGATGAAATTGCGCTCGATTGCGCTCTACAACTACGCGCACACGGTCGCGCTCGAACTCGGCATCGTGATCGCGGACACAAAGTTCGAATTCGGGCTTCGGAACGAAGAGGTCATCCTCATCGACGAGATCCTGACGCCCGATTCGAGCCGCTTCTGGCCGGTCGCGACCTACCGCCCGGGCGGGCCGCAGCAGAGCCTCGACAAGCAGCCGATTCGCGACTGGCTGGTTGGCACCGGCTGGAAAGACACTGACCCGCCCCCGGATGAGGTGCCCGCCGAGGTCGTCGCTGCCACGACGGCGCGCTACCTTGAGCTCTATCGAATGCTCACAGGAGAGGACTTGCCCGAATGACCCAGTATCTCGCGAAAGTTTCCATCGCCCTTAAGCCCACGGTCAACGACCCGGAGGGCAACACCATCGCCGGCGCGCTTGGGAGCCTTGGCTTCGCCGAAGTGTCGAAGGTGCGCTCCGGCAAGTTCTTCCAGGTCACGCTCGACGCTGCCGACCAGGCCACCGCCGAGACCGCTGTGCGCGAAATGTGCGTGCGGCTGCTCGCGAACCCGGTGATCGAGACGTTCTCGTTCGACCTCGCCGCGGTGAGCTGATGTTCCCCGCGCGGGTGGTCTGCCTGACTGCGGAGACCGCCGAACTCGCCTTCGCGCTCGGTTGCGGCGAGCAGGTCGCGGGTGTGACTGGCTACGCCGTTCGGCCGCCAGAAGTGCGCCAGAAACCGCGCGTCGCCGCCTTTCGGACTGCCTCGATCGACCGCATCCTCGCGCTCCAGCCGGACCTCGTCATCGGCTTTTCGGACCTGCAGGCGCCGATCGCCGCTGAGCTGATCCGGCGTGGCGCGAACGTCCTCGTGACGAACCAGCGGACTCTCGCCGAGACCTTCGACGCCATGCGAGCGGTCGCGCGGGTGCTCGGCCGCCCAGACGAGGGCGAGGCGCTCATCGCGGGCATGCAGGCCGAATTCGCAGCCCTCTCCGACGCGGCGCCAGCGGTTCGGCCCTCGATCTACTTCGAAGAGTGGGACGAACCGCTGATTACCGGCATCGCCTGGGTGGGCGAACTGATCGCGATCGCCGGGGGACGTGACGCGTTTCCCGATAAGCGTGGCCAGGACGCCCCGAGCCGGATCATCGCCTCCGAAGTGGTCATCGAGCGGCGGCCGGAGATCATCGTAGCAAGCTGGTGCGGCAAGCGCGCGAACCTAGACCGGATCCCCCAGCGGCCCGGCTGGGAGGCGATACCGGCGGTCCAATCTGGCGCGATCTACGAAATCAAGGCGCCCGACATCCTCCAGCCGGGACTGTCGCTCGTCCACGGCGCCCGCCAGCTCGGGGAGATGGTCCGAGCCTGGTCCGGCCGGTAGCGATGGCGCACCCGCAGGCCCGGGTCTTCCGCGCCGAGTAGCCGTAGGGGCAGCCGCGTGATTCAGGCTGCCGGCATACCGGGATCGACGGCGAAGTAGACCTCGCAGGCGCGGCGCGTGGCTCCCGGTTCGAGCAGCGGTGTTCGCTTCACGAAGCGTGCCTCTTCGATAATGAGCTGGAGGATGTCGCGCGGGTGGCAGCTTCGGAAGCGGGCCTGGCTGGCGCGATGGACCATCTCGATGGCCGCTTCGATGCCGCCGGGCGCGCATTCAACCCCCATGGCCTCGGCGAACCGGCGGAAAATCTCGGCCATCTGGGCGGCCGTCGGCTCGGGGATGCGAATCTTGTAGGGAATCCGGCGGAGGTGCGCCTCTTCGAGCATGGAGTACGGCTCCATGTTCGTGCTGAAGCAGATCGTCGAGCGGAACGGGAAGGTGATGCGCTCGCCGGTGACCAGCGACATCGTGTCCTCGCCCCGTTCGAGGGCGGCAATCCAGCGGTTGAGGAGCTCAGCCGGGGTGACCTGCTGGCGGCCGAAGTCGTCGATGGCGAGGAGGCCGCCATGTGCTTTCACGTGCGGCGGCGCCTGGTGGTAGCCGAGCGCCGGGTCATAGGCGAGGTCGAGGTCTTCGTGGCGCAGTTCGCCACCAACGAAGACGAACGGGCGGCGGATGCGCAGCCAGCGGCGGTCGATCTGGGCGTTCGGTTCGTTCGAGGCGTCGTTGTCGACGGCGACGTGTACGAGGTCGTCGTACATGCGGATGATGTGGCCACTGACGAAGACGGCGATCGGCAGGAGCGTGACGCCGAAGATGGCTTCGCTGGTGAGTTCGAGGATCGTCGTCTTGCCGTTTCCGGGCGCGCCGTAGAGGAGTGCCGGGCGGCCGGAAGTCAGCGCGAGGCAGACCTTCGCCACAACATCGCGGCCGAGGACCAGCTGCTGGAGGGCGCGCGCCAGGCGCACCGGGTCCGGGGCGCCGACATCAGCGTCTTCTTCGACGATTGTGAGGTATTCGTGGAGGGGAACCGGGACGGGTCCGACGTACTTGCTGCGGCTGAAGGCGTTCTCCGCCTCGCGCATGCCAGCATCGGTGAGCCGGTAGGACCATTCGCTTTCGAAGCGGCCCGAAGCGGAGGTGGTCTCGAGCAGGCGCTGGCGCTTCAGGGCGTCGAGCGATTCACGGGCCAGGGCCGGCGGAATGCGCATCGCCGCGGCGATACCGAGTGGAGTCGGCATCGTGGTGCGGTGCAGCGTCTTGAGCGTGAGGTCTTCGATGAATCGATCAGGAAGGCCGAGCTCGGCGATGGTCGCTGGCGCAGCCGGCAGATTCGGGAGAGCCCGGAGCTGCGTCGCGCTGGCGGCGACAGAGGGTGATGCCGTCGGGGCAACGTTCGCCCGTGGTTCGGTGGCTTCGGGGGGCGTAGCAAACGCCAGGTTGCCTTCGGTCCGCATTGGTCCGTACTCCATGCCGTGGTCCTGCGCGATGTTGTCCGTGGTCACGTCGCCGTTCAAAACTGATACCTAGATTCTCGGTCCTTTGCTGCGACATCGCAGTGCAGAATGGTGCACAACGCAGTCCGTGGAGGTGTCCATCTCGTGGCAGTCTGGGCGTACGGGCGGGAACGATGCAGGAACAACAAGCGATTCACCAGCGTTGGTTTGGTCTTACCCCAAGATGATCGACCGTTTCACAGCGCGAGACAGGGGCATCTTTGGTGGCCACGCGTTGGCCACGACAGCAGTCAGGGCTCGTCGATGAAAATTGACCCTACCGCTCGAATGAGGCGGTCGGCAGAGGGTCGAACGCGGATGATAACTTCATCGAACTGGTCGTCGGCAGGATTCCACTGAACCGAGGCCCCGAACGGCCACAATAACCTTCTGAGACCCAGGAACGGCATGTCGTTTGCCATGAGCAAAATTGTGGCCTCTTGTTGGGAGAGTCCCAACGCGCTGGCAACCCTTGGAGCTACGATGTCGATCATCGACCCGTCGTGCACATGCCAGGCAGAGACCAAACCATCAATCAACGGCTTGGCGATTCTCACCGGGTCAAAGGGTCGACCGGGATACAACACAGTGACGTCAATGGAGAGTCGTGAGTCCGCAGTCACCGGTCCCGAGACATCAAGTTTGCCCCGTCTCATCGCTCGCCAAGTTGGCAGGAGGCCCGCAAATGGCCCAACCGCAGGCAAAGGGGCAGTCTCGAAGAGTGCAACTCGCCGCCCGCCGATGAGTCTGGGCTCAGACGGTGACGTTTCGTACCGGCAGTAGTGCGAGTACTCCAGTCCGGAAGGTCCAGGAGAGGGCCGAGTCCGTAAACGCCTGAAGTTCACGGTATTCGCACCGCAGCGCGAAAAT
>JBBSKE010000285.1:0-5361 GCA_038256595.1 Tepidiformales bacterium
CTCCGTCGGCTGGCAGTTCGAACCGAAGGGGATTATCTCCGTCGCCGTCCAGAAGCATGACCCCGACGACCTCGTGATGCAGGCGATCGATGCCGGCGCTGACGATGTCCAGGTCCAGGGCGACACCGTCGAGGTGCAGACCGACCCGGCCGACCTCGAGGCGGTCCGCAAGGCGCTCGAAACCGGCGGACTGTCTATTGAAAACGCCGACTACGCCATGGTGCCGACCGTCACCATCGAACTCGAAGACAAAACGGCCCATTCGGTGCTCAAGCTGCTCGACGCCCTCGAAGACCTCGAAGACGTCCAGCGCGTCTACTCGAACGCCGATTTCAGCGACTCCGCCCTCGAAAGCTACGACGGCTAGCTCGAACGACGCTGTTCGAACCTATTGCAGGGCGCTTCCGGATAAGAAGCGCCCTGTTTCGTGTCCTGCGCCATCCCTGGTACGAGATCGGCGCGCGGCGACGTAGCATGGCGGCATGCGAATCATCGGCGTAGACCCCGGCCTCAACATCACGGGAATTGGCATTATCCAGGTCATCGACGGCACCACCTGCCGCTATGTCCATCACAGCGTCGTGCGCACGAAGCCGTCCGACGACCTCGCCGTCCGCCTGGTCGCCATTCGCGACGGCGTGCGCGCGGCCGCAGCCCAGTGGGAGGCGATCTCTGGCGCGATCGAAGCTTCGTTCGTCGGGAACAACGCGCGCAGCGCCCTCGCCCTCGGGCAGGCGCGCGCGGCCGCGATTCTCGGGCTCACCGAGGCCGGCCTGAAGGTCTGCGAATACGCCCCGACCGTCGTCAAACAGACCGTCGCGGGCTACGGCCGCAGCGAAAAGTCGCAGGTCGGCCGCATGGTCGCGATGCAGCTGGGCCTCGCGAACCCGCCGACGCCCGAAGACGCTGCCGACGCCCTCGCGATCGCCATCACCCACTGGGCCCACTCCCGCCTGCCGGGATAGGCACACTCGCCGAAGAAGCGAGACCGCCTCAGGGAGCGCGTCCCAGCCTGTGCCACCACCCATGCCGACCGCCAGCCGATGCAGCATCGCGAGGCCGAGTGGTGCCACTTCGAACCACTGGCATATCTGCCACGACGCGCGTTTACGGCGGTCGCCCCACCTGGGTTCGTGCCAATCGCCTACCTCGGCTTCGCAGCCGCAATCCGGTGGTACACCAGCCCGTAGTGAAAATCCCCGGCGGCTGCGAGCGCATCGAGGCCATCCTTCCAGGCCCGCGCATCCTCTGCCGTGTAGATGCCCGCCTTTACGAGGTCGTCGGCGGTGCGATGCTGCAGGCGGCGCATGTACGGCCCGTAATGGTCATCGACCCACGGGAACGTCGCGCGCGGCAGCATCTCCAGGCCGGCATCGCGCAGCACAGGCCGCAGATTTATCGCGATCAACCGCTTCGACTCGTTCGGAACCGGCGCGCGCTTCGCTTTCCACACCAGATTCGGGTCCGGGAAGGCGATCGAGACCGTCGCGAGGTCCTGTTCGACGAACGCCAGCACGCCACCGGGAGCGAGCCGTGCCGCCAGCCGGTTCACGAGGTCCACCGTCTGCTCGTCCGAGAGATACGGCAGCATGACCGACGAGATGACCAGGTCGAACGGCGCATCGCCGGCCGGGAACGCCGCTTCGTCCGTGACATCCCATTCGAGGAACTCGATCCCGCTCACGCCCTCTTCGGCGCGCAGGCTCTGGGCGACCATGAGCATCGTTGGGCTCTTGTCGAGCGCGTAGACGGTCGCACCGGGGCAGGCGGTGGCGATTCGACCCGCGAGCGCCCCGGTGCCGCAGCCAACCTCGAGCACGCGCCGCACTCCCTGGCCGAGGAGCGGCCGCACGAGCGCGTCGAACATCTCGGCGGAGGACGGTTCGCGCGCCCGGTCCTCCATCCCGTCGGCCGCGAGACGAGCCTCGCCGGAGAGCTCAAGGTTCTTGTAATCGGGGATTCCTACTGGCATTGGCGAAGGATATCGCACCCGCAGCGGCTGGCGAACCGGCGTCCGGTTACATCCATGTAACGGCGAACATCTCAATGTGTCACGGTCGCGATTTACCCTATTGACGATCCTATTCGGTCGGCGTAGCGTTTACACCAAGGAAGGAGGTGATGCGCATGGACGATCACAGTCGTAGTTACGGCCGAACTATTCTAGCGCTGGAGGTGGTCTCCTCCTGAGGCCACCAACGCCCTAGAGGCGTTCGGTCGCAACTATGCTGATACAGGGCCGGGGATTCACCCCGGCCCTTCTTTTTGCCCTGGAAGTGGTCGGATTCGGGGCGTGTTCGGTGTCACCGCTGCGGCATGCGGCAGGATGTTGCGCTACGTGGCACTGGAATGTGCTACAGACGGCGGCTTTCGGCGATCGGTACGGTCCGTTCGACGTTGCGAATGGCCATCGATGCCCACGGCAGGTCATGGTTGCAATGACAGGCAGGGATCCGCTCCCTCGGGCGGTCGCGGTTCCTCGTGCTAGTGATGGGTCGTACCTGGCGTCATAGCGCCGGTCGTCCCTTCAAGCTGGTATGGCGGGGATGGAAGACAATCCGGGACCCAGTTCAGCCGCTCCGGGCATGATTGCTTGGACGAGCCTGGCACCCACGCCCTTAGGCGGGCGTGGTTCTGTGGGCATCGATGCCCAATCCGGGGCATGGTCGCGACGACAGGCAGGGCCCCGCTCCCTCTGGAGATCGCGGGGCCTCGTACTGGGCGCTATGGGCCTTTGCGGCCGCTGCGCATTCTGCCCCGACGGTCGCGGCCGCCGGCCTGGGAGCGGCCGTAGCGAATCGGGCCGCCCTTCCCGGCAGCTTCCGCCATCATCTTCAATTGCTCGTCGTCGCTGCCGACCATCATCCGCCGCAGGGTGACAATCTCGTCGCGCAGGCCGGCCGCCTTCTCGAATTCGAGCGCTTTCGCCGCCGCCTTCATCTGCGATTCGAGTTCTTTCACCATCCGCAGGATTTCGTCCTTCGGGAGCTGCGCGGTCGAGGTCGCCTTGTATTCGGTCGATTCCTCGGCCATTGCACGCACCTTGTCGGTGATGTCGCGAATCGCCTTGTGGATGCCCATCGGCTCAATCCCGTGCGCTTCGTTGTACTCCTGCTGGATCTTCCGCCGCCGGTACGTCTCGTCGATGGCCGTCTGCATGCTCGCCGTCACCTTGTCGGCGTACATCACGACCCGCCCTTCGATGTGGCGAGCCGCACGCCCGATCGTCTGCACGAGCGAGCGATTCGAGCGCAGATACCCTTCTTTGTCCGCGTCGAGAATGCAGACCAGCGAGACTTCCGGCAGGTCGAGGCCCTCGCGCAGGAGGTTAATCCCGACCACCACGTCGTACACGCCGAGTCGCAGGTCACGCAGGATCTCCACCCGGTCGATGGTCTGCACCTCCGAATGGAGGTAGTGCGTCTTGATCCCCATCTCCAGGAGGTAGTCCGCGAGGTCTTCGGCCATCTTCTTCGTGAGCGTCGTCACGAGCGTGCGCTGGCCCTTATCGACCACCAGCCGGATCTCTTCCATGAGGTCGTCGACCTGGTTCTTGGTCGGCTTAATCTCGATCTGCGGGTCGAGCAGCCCGGTCGGGCGAATCACCTGTTCGACCACCTGGGTCGAGTTCTGGATCTCGTAGTCGGCCGGTGTGGCGCTCACGAAGACGGCCTGGTTGATGTGGCCCATGAACTCTTCGAACGTCTGCGGGCGGTTGTCAGTCGCGCTCGGCAGGCGGAATCCGAAGTCGATGAGGGTGTCCTTGCGCGCGCGGTCGCCGAAATACTGGCCCTGCACCTGGGGCAGCGTGTTGTGCGATTCGTCGATAATCAGCAGCCAGTCGTCCGGGAAGTAGTCCAGAAGGCACCACGGCTGCGAACCCGGCTCGCGCGCCTGCAGGTGGCGCGAATAGTTCTCGATGCCGGCGCAGTAGCCGGTCTCGCGCATCGATTCGATGTCGTAGTGGGTGCGCTCTTCGAGCCGCGCCGCTTCGAGAATCTTGCCCTGGCTCTTGAAGTAGGCGACCTGCTCCTGGAGTTCCTGCTCTATGCTTTCGACGCCGCTCACGATGCGGTCCTTCGTGGTCACGAAGTGCTTCGCCGGGAAGATGTCGATTTCGTCCTTCTCGGAGACGATTTCGCCGGTCAGCGGGTCCAGTTCGAGGATGCGCTCGACCTCGTCGCCGAAGAAATCGACCCGCACGGCCAGTTCCTCGTAGCTCGGCTGGATCGTGAGCGAATCGCCGCGCATCCGGAACTTGCCGCGAACCACGGTCATGTCGTTCCGCTCGTACTGCATCGAAACCATGCGCCGGACCGCTTCGCCGCGGCTGAATTTCTCGCCGACCTTGAAGTGGAGGACGAACTCCTGGTACTGGTCCGGCTCGCCGAGACCGTAGATGCAGGAGACGCTGGCGACGATGATCACGTCCTTGCGCGTGAACAGCGCGCGCGTGGCCGCATGGCGCAGCTTGTCGATCTCCTCGTTGATGTCCGCGTCCTTGGCGATGTAGGTGTCCGTCCGCGGGATGTAGGCCTCGGGCTGGTAGTAGTCGTAGTAGCTGACGAAGTACTCGACCGCGTTCTCGGGGAAGAACTCCTTGAGCTCTGAACAGAGCTGGGCGGCGAGCGTCTTGTTGTGCGCGAGGACGAGCGTCGTGCGGCCGGTCTGGGCGATGACGTTCGCCATCGTGAAGGTCTTGCCAGAGCCGGTGACGCCGAGCAGCGTCTGGAATTTATCGCCGCGATTGAGCCCCTCGACGAGCTTCTCGATCGCCTGTGGCTGGTCGCCAGTGGGGACGTAGTCGGAGACGACCTTGTAGTTCGCGGGACGAATCGGGGAGAGCGTTGCCATATTGATAGTGTAGCGAACCGCGGCGCGAATCGGCGCGAGGCTCCTGACACGGTCCTGTCAGGATTGGTGGGTGCGTATCAGCGGAGGCTCGGCGTTCACCGCGTGAAGGGGCCGCTGCCGCTCCGCGGTGTGGTGCGACGGCGCGGTCGGCGAGTTGGAGATTCGGGGCCCTCGGGTTCGTCGTCAATGCCTGGGCCGTGGGGGTCAAAGTCATCGCTGTCTGGCCCGGGGGCGTAGGGATCGAAATCATCTGTGTCCCGTCCGGCATTCCGTGGCGGGGGCGGAGTCGGACTCCCCCCGGCCTTCAGCAGCGAATATGCGTTTACAAAATCCTCGTTTATATCGACGTCGCCCGCTCCGACTGAAGGAAAGTTAAAGTGGGGCGTTCCGCTGACAGTGAATACGAGGAACTGTCGTCGGACGAGCAACCACACGAGGATAAGAATGACGCCAAGAATGACCATGAAGTAGTATGGGCCTTTTTCCGAGCCCTCTTCCGCTGCTTCA
>JBBSKE010000286.1:0-5327 GCA_038256595.1 Tepidiformales bacterium
CCTTCGTCCCAGCGCAGAACCAACAGGGCAGGCATCTTGCGATACCTGCCCTGTTTCTTTGTCCGGCTGCTTAGCCGGCAAGTATCGCCCCACAGCACGTAGTGCCACTATTGAGCGGTGAACTCTGGCAGTTATTTTCGGTGGTGGCTCGGCACACAGGTGCTGGTCTGGGTCCTCATATCCGTCTTTGGGGATGAGGGAGTCGCGTGGTTTGTCGCTGGCTCTTTGCTCGTCACTGTCGTGTTCTTCATGATTTTCGGCACCATTCGCGTACTCCGGGGCCGTGACCTGTGAAGACGCAGAAATTCTGGGAATGGTGGCGCTGGACGAGGGAACCCAGGCCGCATCTCGTGTGTGTGTGGAGATCATGAGTTGTATCGTGATAACGATCGCAGTCGCCGCTATGTGCGGATAGGCAACGGTGGTGCGCTGGATCCAAAAAGGGATAGCTACCGCTTAGCCTGAGTCGGCGGCCGCTCACGCCTCGATGAGGATTCGCCGCACGTTCGCGATCGCCTCAGGCGACACGCCCTTGCCGAGCAGGTACGACTCCGCGTTCCCGTATTTCGCCGTCATCAGCTCCAGGAAACCCGCCATTCGATCTGGCGGCGTCGAGAGTCGCTGGTAGATCTCTGTCTCCGAACCCTCCAGCGTGCGGCCGCTGGCTTTCAGGTAGGCGATGAGCCGCGGGATGCTCGCGTCGCTCAGTCCGTATTCGTGCGCGATATCCGCGTGGTCCGCGCCGAGGACGTCCATCAGCAGCCCGAGGAGAACACCCGTGCGGTCCTTGCCGGCGGTGCAGTGGACGAGAATTGGGTAATTCGCTTCGTCGGCGAAGAGTTCGAATCCGCGCACGAGGCCACTGCCGCCGACTTCGAGGTAGTGCAGGTAGCGCGCAGGCGTCGGGCCGAGGCCATGGAGGCCGTTCAATTCGCCGATGAAATCGGCCATCGTTCGCTCGGCCGGGAAGATCGAGAGCGGCAGGACGAGGTCCCAGAGGTCGTGGGCGCCCTCACCGTGCGTGAGTTCGTCCGGATGGCGCAGGTCAAGAATCGTGCGAATGCCTGCGGTCTCCCCCAGCCACGCGCAGTCCATGGGCGTCATCAGTTCGAGCGCGCCCGAGCGGAAGATCATCCCCGGGCGGATATGACCCCCGCCAACCAGTGGATAGGCGGCAAGCGATCGGAAGTTATGGACACCCTCAAGGTCACGCAATGGTGAAGTCATGCGCCGCAGCGTAATGCATCGAACAGAACGAACAAGGCTCGGAATTCCTCAGCGTCATACAGCGGCACTCGTAACCCGCTCCTCCCGTGCAATCGGCGCGATGGGCAGCTCGCAGGACTGGCCGATTTCGATCTCGGCGGTCACTGGTTCGACCCCGTGTGCGCCGCCGCCCCAGCAGTTGAACACCGCCGAATAGATGCCCTCGCCGCCGGCGACTGCGATGACCACCTTCTCGGGCGTCATGATTGCGGGCACGAGGTCGTCGAGCGTCTCCGGGGCGTAGGCGCGCATCGGTGCGTAGTTCGCAAGCACGCGCCGCGGAGTGACCGCGAGCTGCTGCAACCGCTCCTGGATGCTCGCGCGCGTGAAGCCGCGTTTCGCCAGGATCTGCGCGTGCATCGGGTTGAGCACGACGAGCGTGGTCCCGCGGCCGCCATAGGTGCTGTTCGAACCGGCGTTTGCGATCGCCGCCGCCAGGGTGCGGAGGATGCGCTCGCCGCCTTCCGGGTCGTCGCCGTCGGGCGTACACATCACCGAATGCGGCGCTTCGACGCCGACAACGGTGACGGCGCTCTGCTCCTCGCTCATCCCGCGGGCCACGTGCAGCGGCTCGAAGGGGCTCGATTCTTCGGCCTCGGCGAAGCAGGCGGTAAACTTGCCCGGCTGCCCGAGCACCGACATGTCCGAGATGCCCGGCTGGGCGCCGCCGATGTTGCCCATCACCAGCCGCAACGCGCGCCCGATGCTCGCATTCGCGCGATGTCCCGGCCCGAGCGCGCCCCAGCCCGAGGCGACTCCGCCGCAGATTTCGCGCGCGGGGCCATTCACGATGATCACCGGCGCGAGCGCGTGCGTGGTCGATTGCATGACGCCGAGGTCGAAGCGGTCGTCGGCGGCAGCTCGCACGGCTGCGATCACGACCGGGAAGTGCTCCGGCAGGCAACCGGCCATGACCGCGTTCACGGCCACCTTTTCGACGGTCGCCTCGCCATAGCCCGGCCCAACCGAGCCGAGGATGATGTCCGGGTCGATGCCACCGCCAGCCAGCATCGCAGCTACGCGCGCGGGCGTCGGCACCACGACCGGCAGGCCATCGGTCCAGCCGCGCTCGTGAATCTCCTCGAGCGCGGTCGCCTCGTCGTAGCTGGAGTGCGTTCGCGATTTCATACGCGTCCCTCTATGAGCGCGGAGAGCAGGCCGGGCGCGGCCAGGCTCGCAACTCGCTGCAGGTTCTCGCGGCCAGTCCCGGAGACCGGGTGTTCGATGATGACTCTCGGAATTGCGGGCATGCCCACGGCCCGGGCGACGAATTCGCCCTGGATCACGAACTCCTCGGTGAGGATCGCGACTGCCGGGATGCCGAGTCTTGCTGCAAATACGCCGTCACGCACGGTGCCGGAAGTGCAGCTTCCTCAGTGACCCCAGGCGGCGATCAGCCCGTCGCACGCCGCCGTGATCTCCGAAAGCAGTTCCGGCGCGACCGGTTCGACGCTCGGCTTCTGGTAGCGAAGGAAGGTGGTGGACGGCGAAAGTTCGCGCAGGGCGACTTCGACGCAATCCATGAAGTTCGTGGCGTCTGGGAACGCGTTTGCGAGCAGGCCAATGGTCAGGCCCGGCTTCGCAGGGTCGAGGAAGAGTTCGTACGGCTCGGCGGGAGTGCTCTCCTCGGCGGCCGGGTCCAGGTAGGTAACGGTCATCCGCTTTCCTCCGGGTGGTGATAGTGCCGGAGCATACAGGAGCGGGCGTGCGGTGAGTAGCGGAAGTGCCAGTACGTGTGATCGACTCGAAGACGTCTGCAGAAGAATAGAACTCCCAGGAGGCGCCGGTGTGATCATTTCGGCGCCTCCTGGGGTGTGAGATCCCGGCAACACTAGACCGGGGGAATCGTCCCGTTCGGGCAGCGGCCTGTCTGCAAGACGCCGCGCACCGACCAGGCGGACCAATTCGTCCCCCCGTTCGAGATGCGGACGGCCGCGGCAACGTTGCCGGCCGGGTCGAGCGTGGCATCGGCGTGCCAGCGCGGGTGCACCTGGAACCAGCCAAGTTCGCCGGAACCGCCGACGGCGTTCGCACGCCAGCCAGATTCACAGTACGAAATCTTGCAGCCGGCGACGCCTAGGGCGTTGTAGATAAGCGCAGGGCACGCGCCCGAGTAGACGGCTGGAGCAGCAGTGGGAGTCGGAGCGGGCGTTGTTGGTGTTGGCGTGGCGACGGGTGGCGTCGCAGTTGGGCTCGCCGGGACGGTGCTCGGCGGCGGCGTGATGGTTGGAGCCGCGAGGACCGCGCTGGCCTCCGGGACAGCCGGGCTGGCAGTCACGGTGCTGGCTGGCGTGTCCGATGGCAGGTCCGCCGGGGCCCCTGGCGCGGGGTTCGCGGGCGAGAGATTGTCCCGTCCACCGGAGCCTTCGACGTGTTCGAGGTCAGCGCCGGTGCTGACACCGGGAACAACAACACGGGAGGCAGTGCCCTGGATTTGCAACTGCCGGACACCATCCGCCCGGGACTGGACGCTGTTTTGGCCATTCGCCGCGGCGTCGCCGACATTCCCGAGTGCCGCCGCCGCAGTGATAGCGAATGCGCCGATTAGCGCAAAAATACGCAGTCCATGGAACTGCTGATTGATTGTTCGCGTCATGGAACTCCTTCTGCCGGCAGGGGAGAACTGCCGGGTTGGTCGCAGGCTAGTCGTTGTTCAAACAAGAACAGGTGTAGGAACAATCACCCGCCAACATACGATGTTGGCGCATGCATTCACTTCGGTGCACCCCAATGGTTCAGGCCAATTACCGATTCGAGAGTGGGAGATCATGTATTTTACGGACTGGTGCAACGCATCTTACGCAACGACCATCAGCCTGCTCTGCGATTTGTCTTGTGTGAATCTTTCGCAATGATTGGCAAGAAGTCCCGCAGACACAACGTTGACGTCAGCGTTACGCCTGCTGTGACGAATAGTTACGATTGACGCGAGGAATGGAATAGCGCCGCCGAATTGGTTGGGCATGGCACCGAAAGACCCTTCCGCGGAGTTCGGGCGATGCGTAGGATGCGCGCCATGACTACCTCCTTCGGACTGGATCCCGCCCTCTTCGCCCCGGATGCGATCGACGCCGAGACGGCCGCGTTCAACGAAACACTGCGCGAAACGTTCTCCCGCCTCACGCCCAGCTACGAACTGCCACCCCAGGCGACACGCGACGCCCGCGAGTCCGGAGCCGGCATGTTTGGGCCGGTCGTTACCGTCCCGGAAGCGGTCAATCGCGAGATTCCGTCGCCCTCAGGCCATGTGACTGTGCGCATCCAGGTGCCGGAGAAGGTCGAGGGCGTCTACCTCGAAATCCACGGCGGGGGCTGGGTCTTCGGGCGGGCACACCATGGCGACCTCGCCAACCAGCGCATCTCGAAAGCTGCCAACGTCGCGGTCGTGAGCGTCGACTACCGCCTCGCGCCCGAGTTTCCCTACCCGGCTGGCCCCGACGACTGCGAAGCGGCGGCGAAGTGGCTCGTCGAGAACGCAAAGGCCGAATTCGGCACCGAAAACATCGTCATCGGCGGCGGCTCCGCAGGGGCGCACCTCGCTGCCGTCACGCTGCTGCGCATGCGCGACCGCCACGGCTACCTCGGATTCAAGGGCGCGAACCTCGTCTTTGGAGTGTTCGACGTCGGCCAGACGCCGAGTTCGCGCGGCTTCGGCGAGCGCCACCTCGTCCTCAGCACGCAATCGATGGCCTGGTTCGGCAAGCACTATGTCGGCGAGGCCGATACGACCGACCCGGACATCTCGCCGCTGTTCGCCGACCTCGAAGGGATGCCGCCCGCGCTGTTCACAGTCGGCACGCTTGACCCGCTGCTCGACGACTCGCTCTTCATGTATGGCCGTTGGGTCGCCGCCGGACGCGAGGCCGAACTCGCCATCTACCCGGGCGGCATCCACGGCTTCACCGGCTTCCCCTACCCGCTGGGCAAGAAGGCGAACGACCGCATCGACGCCTTCATCGCGAGCAAGATCAAGGGGTAGCGACCCTCGCGCACTTGCTGGCGGAGGCGAACTGACGACTGAGATCGAGCTGCGGGGACCTTGAGTGATCACTTCGCCTTAA
>JBBSKE010000287.1:0-5323 GCA_038256595.1 Tepidiformales bacterium
ACGCAGAAACGCCCGGGCTCAGGAGCGCCGGGCGGTCAATTCAGACAACAATGTTGCGGGATTTAGGCTGGCTGAATGGAGGAAGCCGTCTAACCAAACGTTCCAAGTCCACTAGGACTGCCCGCCGAAGCTTTCGGTAGGCTCAGAGTTTGAAGGTATGGGAGATGCCATCAAACCCTATTTTACTGTCAGAACGCCGGTCACCCCGCCGACAACCCCTCCATTCAGCCGGACGCATAAGGTAACACCGCATTTACTGTTGCGCCAGCATTTCGGCCAGACTTATGGCACCCTGTGGCCCTTCGCACCCTCGGTTCACCTCCGCACAACGCTCGAAACCTGCCCCGACGACGTGAATCCGGGGCCGAGCATCGTGGCAACGCTATGCGGAGCCGGCGACGCACTGGTCGCAGACGCTGCGCAACGCTATTCGGGAGACACCGCGTTTCCGGGCCAGTTGACGGGGTCAGTCGTTCAGCGCTGACCCCGTTGCTGCCGCGCTCCTACCCGAAATTGATCACTCCGCGGCCATTTTCGGCGCGGCCGAGGGCGTCGAAGGCTTCGTTAATCTCGCCCAGCGGGTAGCGGCGCTGGATGAGGCCGGAGATGTCGAGCAGGCCGCGCTGGTAGAAATCGACCATCCGGGCGAAGGTCTCGTGCGGGCTGCCGGAGCCGTAGTACGAGCCCACGAGCGTCTTCTGGTTGCGAACAAGGTCCACCATGTCGATAGGAGCGCGCTCGCCGACCGGGGCAAGGCCGACCATGACCGCAGTGCCCGTCTTGCGCAGCGAATCGACCGCCTGGCTGACCGCGACCGAGCCACCAAAGGCGTCGAAGGCGTAGTCCACGCCGCCACCGGTGAGGTCCTGGATCGCCTTCACGGGGTCGACCTTGCTCGCGTTCACGAGGTCGGTCGCGCCGAAGTGCTTCGCGAATTCGAGCTTGTGGTCGTGCAGGTCCACGGCAATGACGCGCGAGGCGTTCATGACGCGCGCGCCCTGGATGCAGTTGAGGCCCACGCCGCCAACGCCGAAGACGGCGACCGTCGCGCCCGCCTTGATGTTCGGGGCGTTGATGACGGCTCCGACGCCCGTCGAGACGCAGCAGCCGATGAGCGCGGCGACTTCCATGGGCACATCCGCCGGAATCGGGTAGCAGGCCTGCGCCGGGACGACGCTCTGCTCGGAAAAGACGCTGATTTTCGACATCTGGTGGACGTCGTTGCCTTCGCCGTCCTTCATGCGGAACGTGCCGTCGAACTGGCGCGACCCGGTCAGTCGGTTGGTGTCGCAGAGCTGCGGGAAGCCCTCGCGACAGCTCCGGCAGTGCCCGCAGTTCGAAACGAAGGAGAGGATGCAGCGGTCGCCCGGCTGGAGGCCCGAGACGCCATCGCCGACCGACTCGACCGTGCCCGCGCCTTCGTGGCCAAGCGCGCAGGGCAGAGGAAGCGAGCCGCTGCCGTGGATGATGTGGTGGTCGCTCGCGCAGATGCCGGCGGCGCCCATTTTGACCAGGACCTCGCCCTTTTTCGGCGCCTCCAGGCTCACTTCAACGACCTGGAGGGGCTGGTTTGTCTCGTAGAGGATGGCCGCTTTGGGCATGGTTGGGGACTCCTTCACAGCTAAGTGGGAGGAATTCTGGCATGCTGCCGCGCTTGGCGCTTCTCCGGCAGCCTGCAATGTTCGGGCGAGCGACGTCGCTGGTGAAGACCACTGCCAACCGCCAGGCTGAGCGGGCAAGCAACCGACCCTTCCCCTGCGGCCCGGGTTCCTTATGTCATGGGCCGTCGATCAGGCGCGGGATTCGGCTTCGTCGAGGCGGCGGCAGGCTTCCGCGTACTGGTCGGCAGGCAGCGGGCCTTTCTCGGCGGCGGCGACGTTGTCGCGCAGGTGGGCTGCGCTGCCGGTGCCGACGATCGTCGTATCGAGGTTCGGGTCCGAAAGCGTGAAGCGGAGTGTGAACTCCATACGGGACATGCCATCGAGGATTTCGTCGAGTTTCGCCTCTTCCCAGAGGCCGCGCATGCGCTCGGTCGGGACCATGTAGTTGCGGCGAGTCTCCCAGTCGGAGGGGGCGCCACGAGCGACGCCGCCGCGGATGACGATGCCCGCTCCGGCCGCCGAGGCCTTCGCGATCGCCTCGGCATGGTCGCGCTGGACGAGCGAGTAGGGGATCTGGAAGGCGTCGAAGACACCCATGTCGATCTGCTCACCGAGGTTCGGGAGCGTGCCGGACATGCCGATGAAGCGCACTTTGCCCTCGCGCTGGAGGGTCAGCAGCTCGTCCAGTCCGCCATCGGCTTCCAGCACCGCCTTCGAGGGGCTCGAGTGGAACTGGACCAGGTCGAGGTAGTCGGTGTTCATGCGGCGCAGGCTCTGTTCGACCCCGGCGCGAACATTTTCGGCCGTGAAGACATGCGGGTAGGGCTGGCCGGCCACTGGTGGAGCCCCAAGTTCGCCCACGGGACAGCCGCACTTCGAGGCGAGGAAATACTCTGAACGGCGGCTGGCGATGAAGCGGCCGATGAGTTCTTCGCTGTTGCCGTAGTCGGGTGAGGTGTCGATGTAGTTGATGCCGGAATCGAGCACCGCGTTGAGCACTTCGCTCGCGCGCTCGTCGGAGACTTCGGGGCCGCGAGGGGCGCCACGCAGCTCCATGGCGCCGTAGCCGAGCGTGGTCACGGCCATTCCGGTGCGGCCGAGGATTGTCGTTGGGAGGGTCATGATTTGTGCTCCTTCGCCCGCGAACTCGGTAGCGTGCGGCAGAAGGCTAGCACGTCGCGAGCAATTCCGCGTGTCGAATTGGACGCGAATCGGCGCGGCCGGCCAGCGCTCGGGACATCGAAAGAGGCGGACATTGCTGCCCGCCTCTCGTGCGAAGTGTGCGTGGGAATGGCCGGCAAGCTAGGCTGCGCGGGCCTCGGTGTTGGTGTTTCCGCCGCCACCACCGCGGAGCGATGCGCTCGTCTGGTGGAGGTGCTGGAATCCCTCCCAGTATGCCTCGAAGAGGTTCGTGGAGTGGTAATCGACGCCGCGCTCGTTGCAGAACTGCTGGACGAGGACCTGGGCCTTCTTAAGGTTGCAGCGGGGCATCGTCGGGAAGAGGTGGTGCTCAATCTGGTAGTTGAGGCCGCCCGTCCAGAAGTCGATGAACCAGTTGCCGTGGACGTTGCGCGCCGTGAGCACCTGCTCGCGCAGGAAGTCCATGCGGTTGTCGCCCTCAATGACGGCCATGCCCTTGTGGTTCGACGCGAACACCGAGCTGTTATAGAGCCCGAATGCGGACTGGTGAACGAAGGCAAACGCGAGCGCCATCCAGATGTTTGGAAGCATCGCGAGGAGCGCAACGTAGAGCACGAGGTGGGCGATCATCCCGAAGCCTTCGAACCAGGGCCGGGGAGCCTTGCCGCTGCGAAGGTACTGATAGCTGGTGCGCCGCATGTTCACGGCCTGCAGGGGCAGGAGCGCGAGGAACACGAACGCCTGGAACGCAATGAACGGACGAAGCTTCTTGCTGCGCGAGGCGATCTGGCTGGGAGCGAACACGATCATCGGAAACTGGATATCCGGGTCAAGTTCGAGGTGGTTCGGCGTCGCGTGGTGCTGGTTGTGCTTGTTGCTCCACCAGGACGGGCTGATGCCGAGCAGGAGGCCGCCAAAGGCAAAGCGCGCCCACTTGTTCGAGCGCCGGCCTCGGAATCCCTGCCGGTGGCCGACGTCGTGGCCGAGCATGGCAACCTGGGTGGAAGCGAACGCGAGGAAAATCGCGTCCAGCATTAGTATCCAGAAATTGTTGCTGACGATGGCGATGTATGAGGCGATAGCGAGAAGCGCCACCGACACAACGGTCTTCATGAGGTAATAGGGGACTTTCGATTCAAGCAGTCCATGGCTCATCACCAGCTGCTTGAGGTCGCGGTAGTCAGTGCTAGGAACCCGGGTCTGTACAGACATTGGCCTCGTACTTTTGCTTGCGCGGGTAAAGTCGTGCGCGCCTGCATTGGCTCAAGCGGGCGCTCGCAAGCAGAACGTATCACTTTCCCAGCGGATAAGCACAACCCAATTCGGGCGCTCAGTCAGCCAGCAGACATACCGCCATGATCTTGTTACGCCGCGGCCTGACTTAGCGATACCCGACCTGGAGCGAGCGCTTGGAGTTGCCCCACCAGTACCCAGAAATCTCCGTGGAAACCGACGCGAACTCGTCTGCGGTGGCGCCGAGGGTCACGAATAGCGGCGCGAAGTGCTCGTGCGTGGGGTGGGCGCGGCGCTGGCCGGGCGCCTTCTGCTCGAAGTCGATGAGGGTATCGAGATCGCCGCGATTCACCGCGTCATCGAGCCAGAGGTCGAACTCCTCGATGAATCCCATCGGCTTCGGACCGGACTGGAGCGTCTGGGGCGCGAGGCTGTGGGTCGCGAAGCCGCTGCCAATAATCAGCACGCCTTCGTCCCGCAGCGGCGCGAGCGATTTGCCGAGGTCGAAGAGCGTCTCCGGGTGGAGCGTCGGCAGCGAGACCTGGAGGACGGGGATGTCGGCATCCGGGTACATGACCGTCAGGGGCACATACGCGCCATGATCGAGGCCGCGATTCGGCGCCTCGCCGACGTGCTGGCCGCTGCCGCTGATGAGCGCGCGAACCTGGGCTGCGAGTTCTGGCGCGCCCGGCGCCTCGTAGGTTGTTTCGTAGTACTTCTGGGGAAAGCCGTAGAAGTCGTAGTAGAGCGGCACCGTGGTGGTCGCGCCGATGGTCAGCGGCTGCGATTCCCAGTGCGCGGAGACGACGAGGATGCTCTTCGGCGTCGGGAGGCGCTTCGACCAGGCGGCCAGTTCGGCCGGCCAGAGTTCGTCATCGACGAGCACGGGCGCACCATGCGAGAGGAAGAGCGCGGGCATGCGGGTGGTTGGTTCGATCGAAGTGGGCGTGGTCATGGGAGCCTCCGTTGGCAAGTAGTAGCTTACTTACCTAGTGTAAGAGATGCGCCGCAGCTTGTCGAGCCCCCACGCGTAAAGGCGCTTCGCCCACAACCTGCTCGTCGGTCGGCTAAGATTCGCTGCATGACGAGCCTGAAAGTTGCCGGCGGCCTGGTCGCTCTCCTGGCGGGAGGGGGCATGGCCGGAACGATGCTGACGTCTGGCGACCCTGCGCCTCCTGCACCGTCCGCTGAGTCCACCGCAGTTGCCGTGCAAGTTGCCCGAAGTCCGGTCGCGCAAACCACCGTGGCCGCGAGCCGCATCGATTGGCCGAACCTGCCTGCCCTCGTTGGAGCGGTCGAAATCGTTGCGCTCGTTCGCTGGCAGGGCGATTCGTACGAACCGGTCGGCT
>JBBSKE010000288.1:0-5322 GCA_038256595.1 Tepidiformales bacterium
CCAATTCCATCGACCGCTTGGGCTCGGAGCCCATATGCCTTGGCAGTCGCTTCGGCGATTATAGCGGCGTGGTCGAAGTTGTCGGAGTTCGTCGACGACCGCAGGCCGATGCCTCCGCTGACGGCCTGGATGCCCACGCCCTTGTCGGACTGGCCGTAGACGCCATACTGTGGCCCTGTTCCGAGGACTCCGGCATTCGAACCGTCGCCGCGAACGCCCACGCCACCATATCCACTGCCACCTGGAGAGGTCGTCGCGATGCCCCAGACGCCGTAGCACGTCTGCGGCGCGACCGGGCAGAGCCCCCCGTTGTACGCCCTGAGTGCGATGCTGTTGACTCCGTTTGCCGTGAAATTCAGGGTTCTCCCGTCCGTGGAGCTGTTGGTGACGGAAAGCCCGTTCGTGGCGAAGCCGCTCCAACTATCGCCGAAATGGTCGTGGTCCGGGTAGTTCAGCGCGTAGAGCGCGTAGGGCGTCGCGTTCAGCTTCGTCCGCGGCGAAAGCTCGAGGTACGGGTTCGCTCCCTGCTTCGCTTCGACGCCAATCCAGCGCTCCTGGCCGTTGAACGCGTTCGCCCCGAATTCGAGGTCGGCCGTGAAGAGCCCGTTCGTGACCGTCCGAGTCTGCGTGAGCACCACGCCGACCGTCGAATTCGCGACCGCATCGCTATAGAGCGTGAAGCGGAAGTCGTAGCTGCCGTTGGCGGGCACTCCGCCGGATTCGAGGCGCCCCTGGTAGGTGAAGGTGTTGCCAGCCGCCCCCAGCGGACCGAGTTCGTCGCCATCGTCCGCGAACGAAATAGCGAACGGGGAGGCCACCGCCGCCCCGCAGAGTACGAGAGTGGCGGGTAACAAGAGTTCCCGCCTGGGCAGATGGTCAACGAACGGCATGGAGAGTCGCTCCTGGTGAATTGGGTTCGATTCTAGCCACGCGCATGTTTCGGTGCGTGCTTCGTGACCGCGCCTTAACCGCATACGGATGCAAAGATGCGACACCTGCTGCTCGGGTTTCGCCCCACCGGGCAGTACACTGCGCCCGTGACGACTGAGAATCCAACCCTTGCAGAACTGCGGCACTATGCCGTCCGCCGCTCGATCGGGCGTCCAACGGGTTTGCTCGAAGCGATCCAGGCGCTCGGATACGTCCAGGCCGACCCTATCCGCGCGCCCGCCCGCGCCCAGGACCTCATCCTTCGCCAGCGGGTCCGCAGCTACCGCGCCGGGGACCTTGAGCGCGCCTTTCCTACGCTCCCGATCGAAGAGGACGACTTCGTGAACTACGGGTTCCTCTCGCGCGACCTGCATGCGCTGCTTCACTCGCAGACGCTCCGGGAGCACAACCGGGAGATGGACGCCGAGGTCATGGACCGCGTGCTCGAGTTCGTGCGGGCGAACGGCCCAACGCACCCGCGCGACCTGGTCGCCGCATTCGGCCGCCAGAGCGTCGAGAACTACTGGGGTGGCTCCTCCGACGCGGCCACACGGGCGCTCGACGCCCTCCGCTCTCACGGGAAGCTCCGAGTGGCCCGCCGAGACAACGGGATCAAGGTTTTTGAAGTCGTCACCCGCGAGACAATTGATGGCGAGGCGCTGTCCGAAGAAGAGCGCGCTCGGCGGCTCCTGCGGGCGGTCATCCAACTCTATGCGCCGGTTGCAGGGTCGACGCTCCTGACGCTCACGCGCTTCCTCGGGTACGGCGCTCCCAACATCCGCGAGTTCGCCCGCGCCCACCTGAAATCGCCGGATAACGACGAATACACGACTGCGAAGATCGAGGGCGTCGCCTACACCTGGCCGCGCGGTGAAGAACTCACGGGCGAGGCGCCGGAGAAGGTGCGCTTCCTCGCGCCGTTCGATCCTGTCGTCTGGGACCGCGCGCGCTTCGAGCATTTCCACGGCTGGGCCTACCGCTTCGAGGCGTACACCCCGCCGGCCAAACGCCTGCGCGGCTACTACGCGTTGCCGCTGCTCTGGCGAGAACGCGTCATCGGCTGGGCGAACGTCTCGACGGCGGCGGGTGAACTGGTCACCGACATCGGGTTCGTCGGCGAACGCCCGCAATCGAAAGCCTTCGCCCGCGAACTGGATGCCGAGATCGAGCGGATGCGCACATTCCTCGGGCTGAAAGCGCCGCCACTGGAAGCGATGGTGGAGGCGTAGGAGGTTCTTTCCGGCATCGCCTTGAAAGGCATCGTTGACAACACCCGATGACATCGGTAGCGTCCGGCCTCGACCGTTGGTCGGTGCGCTTCGGCCGGCTGGCTCACTCACAATTGGCCCTGTGCCGGTTGGGTGGAGACCCTGCGGCAGGCCAACTATAAACGCTATTGAGACGTGAGAATGAGCTGGTATTGACGTGCGAATCACCGAAAAGCAGTCGACAACGACGACCACAGTTCCGGCAGCCGGGAAAGCGATGCATCAGCTAGTCGGTTCGTCTGCCGAACTGGGCGGGACAGCGGGGCATAGCGTCTTTCATGTGGTCGTCGCACCGGGAGGGTCGTTTCCTGCGCACTTCCACAAGCTCTCCGAAGAGACGTATTTTATTCTTCGAGGCACTGCATCGATGACGGTGGACGGCCATGCGTTCAGTCTCGAATCCGGGCAGTCCGTCCTCCTCATGCCAGGAGAAGTTCACGACATTTCGTGCCAGGGCGACGAAGAGCTCGAATTCCTTGCTATAAGCGCCCCTCCCTTCGACGTGAGCGATGTGTATCCGGTGGAGGCCCCGGGGCAGCAGTGATTCTTCCTTAAGGTGCCCTACCGCCCGACGCGCTAATAGTCGCCGGCGAGGTCGCGCTTGCCCTGCTGGCTGGCCTGGGCGGCATGGTTGAGAATGTTCCGCGCCATCGACGACTCCTGGAGCAGCGACCGCGCCGCGTAGACCTCCGCGCGCAGGGCGTGCGCTGGCTCCGAGCCTGGCTCGGCGATGACCGCGTACTCGACGAGGTGGCAGGCCATGCGCAGGTTGCCCTCGGTCTGCAGCGCGGCCACGCGTTCGAGCACCCGTTCGACGCCACCGGCAAGAGCCACCCACTCGCGCGCCTGCTCCGTACGCGGCGCCGGGAGGAGGTTGTCCGGCTCGCCGTCGTACCAGCCGCCGTAGAGCCGCCAGACGTTCCGGACGAGGAACTGCGGGTCGTCGTAGACCGGCCGGAGATACGGCTTTTCGAGCAGACGCGCGGGGAATTCGACTTCGTGGATGATGCGATCGAGTGTGCAGCCGGTGTTCATCAGCGCCAGCACCTGCGATTCGACACTCTCGAGCAGGTCAGCGGAATCGGTCAGCGCCACGGTCACCCGGTCGGCGCCGAATATGGGCAAGCCGTGCCCGGCGAGCAGGATTTCGGCCCCTTTGGCGGCCATCTGGCGGAGCGCCGCCGCCCATTCGCCCGCGTACCGCTGCACCTTCTGCGGGTTGCCCGCGTTCGGCACCGCCCAGATGAAGAGGTCGCCCGGCGAGAGCAGTTTGCGCTCGGGAATCCATGTCCAGGTGGCGTCCTCGGTCTCGCCGCGCGCATGATTCAGCTCGAACGTGAGGTCGCCGCAAGTGAACGTGAGCGCGTCGCGATAGGTGATGTCGGGGTTGCGATAGTGCTCCTGCCATTGGAAGCGGGGCGTATCGATCGCGAACTGGCGGCGATTGATGGCCGTGTTCCAGCCAAGGCTGCGCTTGTACCGTTCGAAATTGCTTTCGAGTGCCTCGTGGCCATAGACCAGCGGCTGCTCCCAGCCGTTCGCCTCTGCCTCCTGCTCGAATGGCCCCATGCCGAAGATGTGGTCGACGTGGTGGTGCGAAAAGACAGCCGCGCGGAGCGGTGCCTCGGGCCGCCAGCTGCGCACTGCTTCGTACAGCGGCTGAGTATCGTTGACCGCGCCGGTATCGAGCATCACCAGTCCATCGCCGGTGTCGAGCGTGTTCGCGCTGGCGAGGCCCTTGTAGAAGAGCAGCCCGGGCGCAATCTCCTGGCCTTCCGCCTGCCGCCAGCCGACCGGGTGGACCTCCTGCGTGGAGACCTCGCCATTCCACATGCGTTCAGCGAGTTCGCGAATGTCTTCCATGTTGGCCCTCCGGGGCGGCCAGCGATTCGAACCGCCAGCGAGCCCGGCGATTCTAGCAGGCGGCGCCCGCAGCGCCACAGCTGAAAGTCGGTGGCGCGATGCGACCATTCCGCGGTCACCCGGCTGGCCTTGCGCGGACGGATATAATGGAGCGGAGGTGATGGAATGCCCGCAACGATTGCAAAAGCGCCTACCTTGCAGCCGGCCGGCTTCGAGCCGCTCACGGTGGACGACTGGTTCAACCTTCCCGATTCGCCGGAGCGCTATGAACTCTCGGAGGGGATGCTGATTATGGCTCCCGCACCAGACGGTCATCACCAGGACATCGCCGCGATGATCCACTACAACTTTATGCTGGTAGCGATGCCGCAGGGCGGATGGGCGATGATGGCACCGACCGGTCTCGCGCTTGCCCGTGACACAGGCTACGAACCCGATGTGCTCTACCTCTCCAAGGCGCGAATGGGGTTGAAAACGCGACGCGGGGTCGAGGGTGCGCCGGATATCGTCGTCGAAGTGCTTTCACCGCGAACCCGGCGCTATGACCTGCGCACGAAGCTGCCGAACTACCTCGTACACGGCGTCACGGAGGTCTGGATCATCGACCCGGCGGCGCAGACGGTCGCGGTCCACCGGCTGGACGAGGAGCCGGAAGTGGTCGCCTTCGGCCAGCCAATACCCTCGCGTGTGGTCGATGTCGGCGCCGCCATGCTCGACCAATTACCCCCGCTCCCGGACGAGTAAATCAGCACCACGACAGGAATGGAGTGGTCATGACCTGGCGCCGATGCAATTCGCCGGATACCAGCGGATGAGCGTCGAACGGCAACTCTTCGACCGGCGAGTCAGCATCCGCCAAATTCGCTGGCCAGGAGCACACCCGCGACCAGGAAGGAGATGAACCCGGCAGCGAGCGTCGCGCCAAATCGCTCAGTTTCATGCGAAACCGCCGGAGAGCCGGAGGCGCTGGAGCCCCACCTCGGCGATGTTTCGCTCGACTTCCAGTTTCGCTTGCAGGGCGGCCGCGCCGGAGGAGGTCAGCCGGTAGGGTCGCCGCCGGCCATCGCCTTCGAGCGATTCGATGAGGCCGAGGCCTTCAAGCCGGCTGAGCGCGCCGTAAAGCGTCCCCGGTCGAAGCGTCACGAGCGCGAACTCTTCGATATCGAGCATGAGCGCATACCCATGCTTCGGCCCCCCGGCGAGACTCGCGAGGATAAGCGTGGCCGGACCGGAATAGCGGCCGAGGCTGGAGAAATCGGCG
>JBBSKE010000289.1:0-5304 GCA_038256595.1 Tepidiformales bacterium
AGATTCGTCGCCTCGCCGCAGGTCTGGCTGCGCAGCCGTAGACCACGGCTCGCCCAGAACGACGAGCCCCACAGCGCACGCTCGGGGTCGGATGACTCGCCACCAGATTGCCGTGCCGATAAGCGCACCAGCGTCCCTTCGCGCCCATTCGCACGCGTAGATGGGTGCCGGGAGAGCGAAATTATCGCCAGTTCACACGCCCGCTCCGTTCCCGTCGCGCTCCGAATTTTAGGGTTTATGTATATGCTCTTTCGTGATAGTCCAAATAGGCTGGGCACGTGCCATCGGGCGGTCGCTAGGATTGTTCCATGGCTACTGAACTTCCCCACCTGACCAGCCGCGAACTCCAGGTCCTCCGCCTCATCGCTGGTGGCCGGACGAACGGCGAGATCGCGGAAGAACTCGGCATTTCGTTCTCGACGGCGAAGTGGCATGTGAGCGAAATGCTCTCGAAGGCCGGCGTCGAATCGCGCGAGGAGCTGGCGGCTTTCTGGCAGGCAGAACGCAGCCCCAGCCGCCGATTCGCCCGCATCTTTTCGACCATGCTGCCCTTCGCGCCGGTGAAGACCGCAGCGTTCGTGGGGATCGCCGGTGTGGCGACCGCGTCGGCCGTCTTTGTCGCGTCGGCCGCCGTCTCCTCGGCCGATCTGAACCCGGGTGGCGACGTCCCAGCAGTGCAGGCGCCTACGACAAGCCCACCGAGTGGTTTCATGGAACTATTCCCGTCGCCGCCGGGTTCCACGCCGATCGCAGGCGGAACTCCAGCCAGCATGTCTCCGGGAGCCACAGCCACGCCGGCCAGTCGCATACTCGGCGTCTTTCCCGGAAGCAGCCCGCTCGATCCAGCCTCACTAACGGTGGTCTATCGCTACATGCCCCTGGGAGATTTCGGCGTCTGTGCCGAGGTCTCGACGGCGGGCCTTTCGGCGAACTTTCAATGGTTCCGTCTCCACCTGGATGGCGTCGATGTGACCCAGTCGCTCACGATCATCGCGACAAGAGACGTGCCGCGCGGAATCCTCTGCCATATCCAGGACATTCCCCTGGCCTCCGGAACGCACGCTGCAAGCGTGACGGTGAGTGACCCGACGACGGGGGTCTTCATCGAACAGAAGGATTGGACGTTCGAGATTCCCTAAAAGCGCCGAAGCGCAACCGCGAGTCACCTCGGGCGCCGTCGCGCATCATTCGGTGCCATATGCAGCCGGGGCGCGCTCGCTTGGGCTCGCGCTACTGTTGGTGGATCGCCTGGCAGCGAAGACGTTCAGCCTAGCGCCGATGTTGCTCGGATGGCGCTAGACTGACCCAAAACCACCTGGAGCAACCGCCATGAGCGTCAGCGTGAAGAAAGTCGGCATTCTCAGCCCCGGCGATATGGGCGGCGCCACCGGTGGCCAGCTTCGCAACAACGGCCTCGAGGTGTACACGTGCCTCGAAGGCCGCAGCGCCCTCACGCGCCAGATCGCGGCCGAAGCCGGCTTCATCGACACGCCGGGACTCGACGAGCTCGTCCAATCGATCGACCTGCTTCTCTCGATTCTCGTTCCCTCGGAGGCGATGGGGATGGCCGAACGCGTAGCCACGGCTATGAAGCGCACTGGCGCCACTCCGGTGTACGCCGATTGCAACGCCATCGCGCCCCAGACCGTTGAGAAGATCGAAACCATCATCCGCGGGGCTGGCGCGACGTTCATCGACGCCGGCATCATCGGCGGGCCGCCGACACCGCGGATGGACACGACGTTCTACTGCTCCGGACCCGAAACGGCCGCCTTCGAGGCGCTGGGTGAGCATGGCCTCTCGGTGAAGGTCGTTGGCTCGAAGATTGGCATGGCGTCCGGCCTGAAGATGGTCTATGCGGCTTCGACGAAGGGCACGACAGCGCTCTGGACCGAGTTGCTGGTCGCTGCGCGCGCGATGGGCCTCGAGGCGAGCCTGATGGAGGAGTTCGGCGACAACCACCCGATCGTCGCGCGGAACCTGCGCGGCATCCCCGGCATGGCGCACAAGGCGGGCCGCTGGGTCGGCGAGATGGAGGAGATTGCCGCGACCTTCGAGGGGCTGGGCATGACCCCGAAGATCCTCCAGGGCGCGGCCGACATGTATCGCTTCGTCGATTCGACGCCCCTCGGCACGCTGACCTCGCGCGACCCGTATCCGAGCATCGACGAGGTCCTGGAGACGCTGGCGAACCATCGCGGCGCGTGAACGCCTGCCAAATTCGGAGCCGCGACCGGGAGCGGAGCGGACGGGCGACTCTAACTCTGCCTCAGGGCCGTGGTCCGCTTGGTGCCATATCCATGGTGTTAGAAAGGCATCACCACCACCGCGCGTAGGAGTTGCTCAATGACTGTCCATGCAGCCATCGACCGCCAGGGCAGGCTGGTTACTCCGTTGTGGGAGCGTGAGCGGCTGGGATTAACCTCCGGAGGAGTGCTTGAGCTTGTCTCAACTCCGGAGGGCATCTTGCTCGAACGACGCCATCGCGCTCAGGTCGGGTATGGCGATGATGGCCTGCCCGTTGTTACGGTTGCAGATCCCAATGCCGTTTCTAACGACGAAGTTCTCGCCGCGATTCATGGTGAACGGGAGCGCGCGTGATCGACACATTGTGATGGTCGCCGGCCTGGTCGCCAATCATGAGTTCTATGACCGCGCTCGACCGTTTCTGGTGGAGACGTTGGCCGGGCGTGTGCCCGGAATCGTTCTCGCAGAGACATGGGCAGTGCTGCGGCGATCGCCGTGGCTACTGGATGCGGGAACCGTGTCCGCAATACTCGAGCCGTGGGCATCGAGCGAACGCGTCGCTGTCACTCCCGCCACGGCGTACACGCAGGCGCTTCGCACGGGACGCTCACTCAATCTCGGCGGCAACTCCACGACCTCCTTATCGCGTACACCTGCGCCCCGGCTGGCTTGCCGCTTGTGACGCTCGATCGCAGGCAGGCCACGGTTGCAGTGACGATTCCGAACCTCGCAGTCACCCTGCTCCTGCCAGCTCCACTACAGTGACATCCTTCTCGGTCCTCCTTCCGGACGCCCCCGTTTCCCCTTACGCTGGTGGCATGGTTCACATCAATCGGGTTTACACACGTGCCGGCGACGACGGCTCCACAGCCCTCGGCGGTGGCCAGCGGGTCGCCAAGGACAGCCTCCGGATCGACGCCTACGGCACGGTCGACGAGCTCAACAGCGTCATCGGCGGCGCCGTCTCGGCGGGGCTGGACGACGCCCTCAAACCGGCGTTTTTCATCATCCAGCAGGTGCTCTTCAACCTCGGCAGCGACCTCTGCATTCTCGAAGAGGATAAGAAGCGGTTCAAAGTGCCCGGCATCGAGCAGCGCCACATCGACCAGCTCGAAAACTGGATCGACGAATGGAACGAGGAGCTGGAGCCGCTGAAAAGCTTCATCCTCCCCGGCGGCGACCTCTCGGCGGCGCAGTTGCACGTCGCACGCACCGTCTGCCGGCGGGCCGAACGGCTGACCATCGCCCTTTCGCGCGAAGAAGAGGTCGGTGAGTTCTGCGTGCCCTACCTGAACCGCCTGAGCGACCTGCTGTTCGTCGTCAGCCGCTACCAGGCGAAGCTCGCGGGCAAGGGCGACCTCCTCTGGGACAGCAGGGGATATTAGGTAGGACTGAGTGAACAGAACTGAGGGCCGAGTGGGTCGGCCCAGTCCCTATGGTTTCGCTGGCGGGAGCGGCGAGGGCATGCCGGGGGCACGTTTGTTTGCCAGGCGGGCGACGCTGACCATCCCGATTGAGCCTTCGCGGTCGTAGAGGGTCGCGCGGGCGGTGGCGATGCCGTTCGGCTGGGCGTTGCCGCCTACCTCGAGGCAGATCCATTCGCCAACCGGGTGGCGATGCAGGTAGAGCGAGATATCGGCGTTGATGAAGCCGACCACCTCGCCTTTCGCCCGAAAATGGGCGAGCGCATTCGTGAAATCCGAAAGCGCGGCGACGCGGACGAGCGGCGACATCTCTTCGCCTTCGACGAACGCGCAGGGGATCTTCATCCACGCGGTCGAGGGCATGAACGCGCCAGGCGGCGTGGTCACGCGGCGGGTGTGAACGAGCTGGTGGAAGCCGTTGTTCTTGCCCGGCTCCTGGCCGGTGAGCGCAACCTCCTTTTCGACCTCCGGGAACGCGGGCGGCTGCTCCTGTTCGAACGAATCGGCGGGCAGGTCCAACTCGGTCTGCTGGAGGAGCAGGCCCGAGGCGCGGCTGATCTCGACGCCTTCGTGCCAGATAGATGCCTCGGTCGCCTGGATGCGGCGGCCCTGGCGAACCACCCGCGTGGTCACTTCGAGCGGCGCGTTCGGCACCTGGCGAAAGAGGTCGACCGTGAGCCGAGTGACGATGAGGTCCTCGGCGGCAGCCGTGCGTTCTATGGCGCGCGCGAGCAGTCCGGCGGCGGGTCCACCGTGCAGGCCGGCGGCGGTCCAGGGGCTCTCGGCGTAGGTCGTGGGGACGAAGCGTTCGCCTTCAATACGGAAGATGGAATTGGGCATAGTGGGCACATAGTACGGCGAATGGCGGCTACGAATCGTCCGCCCCCGGCGCGGACCGATGACGATTCGAAGACAAATCGCGGTAGCTATGGCGGGAGTGACACCCGCCGGTAACACGCGTCTCCTACGTTCGGATTCGCCCACCGGAAGTCGCGGACCGTCACAGGCGGTACGCCCGTTCGACGCATCCACCGGTCGCGGCCCGAGGAGCCAACCATGCCGGTCAACGGACCGCTTTACTACGAACGAATGGGCCGCGTTGGCCCGCTGATGGCGTTCATGCCGCCAAATCCGATGGACCAGGCCTGCTGGACCTACCAGGTGCAACATTTCTCGACCTGGTTCCGCTGCATCGCGATCGACACGCCGGGATACGGCAGGTCGCCGAGCGCGGACGAGGGCGTGACCGCCGAGGAGATCAGCCAGGCCTTCTGGGACGCGATCGACGAGGTCGATGCGGAGGGCCCGGTGATCCTGGTGGGCTGCTCCGGAGGCTTCATGTACGCCCTCAACATGCAGATGCTGCACCCCGAGCGTGTCGCCGCGGTGGTCCTTACGGGCGCCGGCTACATCACCGAGACCTACCCGAACCGGTTGCAATCGTACGAGCGCCAGGGCGTCGGGTTTCGCTGGCGGCACATCTTCATCGACTTCAGCCCGGCGTTCAACGCGACACCGATGTCGAGGTACATGGCCGAGGTCTTCAGCGAACGCGACAGCCTCCTGGACGTCGAAACCATCAAACGGCAGTACATCGCGCAGGCACGGCCCGACCCTGGCGCCTCCGAGGAAG
>JBBSKE010000290.1:0-5268 GCA_038256595.1 Tepidiformales bacterium
GATGACGGTGCCGTCCCCGGGTGCCACCTGGGGCCCGATTTGGGCACTCGCGGGCTTCCCGGAAAACGGTGAGGTGAGGAGGATAAGAAGGGCGAGTCCGGCCGTTATCGCGAGTGGGATGAGGGCATTGCGGGTAAGTGTTTGTGTGCGCATAAACGCTCTCCTAACAATTTCGAGATCCCACACAGAGAATGACTCGCCTGCGCGAGCATAAACTGGCGGTCAAGGGTTGTGCAACTGTCTTCCAGTTAACAGAGGTTCGACAGAGCCCGCCATGCGGAGTATCCCGCGTTTGGGAACCGGCTTCCCTCATGGGAAATATAGGCAGCACGCGAGCGCGCCTCCCCCGCCATTTGGGTGATTTCGGAGGGAGGAGTTAATCCTGGAAGGCGATAACGCAAGGCCGCCCGTCGATGGTGTAGTGATCTTCCCGGAGTGATGTCCCTTGCCGGTCGCCACTGTATTGATTACGCAGCACCACGAAATCGCCGCCCTCTAACTCGGCCTGGAACGTGAAGGAGGGGTAGGTGAACGTGTAGGTTCCGATCTCGTTGCCGTTTTGGCCGTCCACCACGGTCACGGATTCCCCGTGCCCGATGTATCCGTCCCCGTCCGTGTCGATGAGCGAGAATGAGTTCTCGAAGACGTCTCCAAGCGCCGCTCCGCTCCCGCAGGTGTTCGAAACTGTAACAAAATTGTAAGTCCACACTCCGGAGAGGATCCGG
Organism: Tepidiformales bacterium; assembly: GCA_038256595.1. Classification (GTDB taxonomy): domain Bacteria; phylum Chloroflexota; class Dehalococcoidia; order Tepidiformales; family Tepidiformaceae; genus JBBSKE01. The sequence goes on from JBBSKE010000290.1 coordinate 726, forward strand.
CCGGCCGGCAATGGCGGCGTGGGGGTAAGGGTCGGCGGAACGGCCGTGGCTGTCGCTGGCGGCACAGTAGCCGTCACGCGGGTCGATTCGCCGCCAGCAGAGGCGGTGCGCGCCTCGCGAGTCGATTCGGCGCGCGCGGTCCGGGTTCGAGCAGTGCGCGTCTCCTCGCGCGAGGTTGGGGTTTCGTCTTCGTCGCCAGAGGCGTTGGCATCGTCGTCGCCGCCCCCGGGCATCGCCACTAAAGCGCCCACGCCAACAATAGCGACCAGCGCGGCTGCTGCGATGCCGAGGTAGAAGCCCTTGCCGCGCTTGCTTCCGCCCGAAGCGCTGGCGAACGGCTGAGGGGGCGCATCGCCGCCGCCGCCGGCACCGCTCGCTTCGATGGCCGACATGCCGGAGACGATGGTCCCGGGCGAGGCGGCGTGGACTGCCGTTGGGGGCGTGCCCGGGGCTGATGCGACGAAGGTCTGGTCTGGCGGGCTGGCCGAGGCTGGCGCTCCCACGATGGTCGGCTCGACCGGCGCGGCTGAGGGCGCCCGGGGGGCGGCGGTTGGCGCGACGACGCCCGGGTTCGTGGTGCGGCCCGGGTTCGTGAGCGCACGCTGGGCGCGTTCGAGCGCGCCGACGAGGGCGCTCGCGTCCGGGTAGCGGTCCTCGCGCTCCTTCTCCATGCAGCGCCGAATGATGTTGATGAGCTGGTCCGGGAGGCCGGCGAGGGGCGCCATGGGCAGCGGCGCCTCCTGGTGCTGGCGTAGGAGCTCGGCGGCACTGCCGGAGAACGGCGGCTGACCCGTGAGCATGCAGTAGAGGGTGCCGCCAAGAGCGTAGACGTCGGCGCGGGCATCGACGTTGTCGGTCGCCTGCTCCGGCGCGGCGTAGGCGCTCGTGCCGATGAAGCCGGTCGAATTGGCGAGGTCGCCGCCACCACCCACGCGGCGCGCAACGCCGAAATCCGCGACTTTCACCGAGCCGTCTTCGCCGAGGAGGATGTTGTCCGGCTTGATATCGCGGTGGACCACGCCGCGGGCGCCGGCTTCTTCGAGCGCGCGGGCGGCATCGGCGGCGATGGCCACGGCGCGGCGCGGATCGAGGCGGCCCTCGGCCATGATGCGCTGGGCCACGGACTCTCCGTCGATGTACTCCATGACGAGGAAGTAGTGGCCCTGGTCGAAGCCGTAGTCGGTGATATGTACGGTATAAGGAGAGCGAAGAAGGGCAGCGACGTGGGCCTCGCGCTCGAATCGCTCGCGGAACGATTCTTCCTGGGCGAGGTGCGAATGCAGCACTTTGATGGCCACGCGGGCTTCGATGCGGCGATCGAAGCCTTCGAACACGGCGCCCATCCCGCCCGCGCCGATGCGACGAACGAGACGGTAGTGCTTGAGCGTCTCAGGAATGCCGGGGCCCAGGTCGGTCATGGCGGCAGATTAGCCGTTTTTCAGGCTGTGGGCGACGGTCGAAACGGGAAATTCGCTGCCTACAGCGTTAGAGGACCACTCGCCGCAGGACGCCGCCGCTGAAGACGTAGACGGCATCATCGCGGATGGTCATCGTCGAAAGCTTGGCGAAGTCCTTCTGCTGATACTGGCGGTCGAAGGTGCCGTCGCGCTTGAGGACGACGATGCGGTCGTTCGCGCTATCGGCGATGGCGATGTCGCCGTTCGTCGTGAGCAGCTGCGGGGTCTGGTCGCTCACCAGGGGCTCGTCGATGCCGGCCTGCGAGAGGCTGAGCGAAAGTTGCCCGGAGAAGCGGTGAATCGTGCCGTCGCCGTCTGAGGTGAGGATTTCGCCATCGACTGCGAGGCGGCGGGCTTTCGCGAGCGCCGGGTTGTCGACCACCTTCACCGGCTGGCTCGTGAACCCTTCGGAGTTCGAAGCGAAGCGGTAGATGCTGCCGTTGCCGGAGTCGAGCACGTAGAGATCGCGTCCGAGGGAGGCGATATCGGTGATGCTGAAGTTCGCGGGCGCCGAAAGGGCGAGGAGCCGCAGGGGCGCGCCCGGCGAGTAGGCCCAGAGGTTATTGGTGTCGTCGGCGATGACGAGCGTTTCGACGCCGAGGTCGGTGCCCTCCATGAGGGTGATGGCGACCGGCTTGCCACGTTTCTCGTCGTCGCGCTGGGCGAAGACGGCGCGATAATCGCCGGCAGCGAGGCCGACGGAGATGACCTGGCTGGAGGCGGTGTCGAGGATGAAGGCCTCATCTTCGGAGGCGACCAGGCGCGCAGCCGCGACCGGGCGGTCACCAAACTGGACGAGGCTGGCGACGACCTCCACGGTCTGCGGCGCCTTGATGTTATCGAGCGCCGTGAGGCCGCTGGTCACTTCGGTGAGCATGCGTTCGACTTCGGCGCCCGCCTGGGACATGTCGCGCGCTTCGAGGAGGTAGGCCTGGGCGGTGGTCAGGGCAGTGCGGCGTGCCCCTGGGTCCTGCTGGACGCGGGCGATGCCCAGCTGCTGCTCGGCGTTGTTCACCTGCTCCTCGTACCGCTTCGAAGATTGCTCCGAGAGCATGTTCGGGAGCACGAGGTAGCTGACGATGCCGACGAACAGGCAGAGGCCGATCACGACCACGAGCCAGGGCCGGCGAACGTGCGGGTGGAGATCGATGCGATGGCCGCCGCTGCGGAAACGCGGGGCGACCTGGTTCTTGGTGCGAACGAGGGGCGCTGCGCTGACTGTTGCCTGGCCGGGTTCGATGAGCGGCTCGACCCAGGTGGCGCCGAGGAGGGTCGCCTGGCGGTCGTGCGCGAGTTCGGTGACGTTCGTGGCGGCCGTCTCGGAGATGTCCGGGAGCATCGGCAGGTCGTTGGGAGCGAGGCTGCGCGTGAAGCTTGCCTTGCGGCGCGAACGGGAGCCGGGATCGACCATTCGCGTCGAACCATCGCGCGGGTAGGTCACGGCGCCGGAGCCGTTGCCGTACATTCGCGCATTCCCGGCTGCGAGCGAAGCGCGGGCGCCGTGGTCGGCGGCCATCTGGGCGAACGAATCATCACCAGAGACGCGCCGCAGCGGCTCCGGGACGACCATATCGATCGGCGGCATGTCGGCGGAGATGCTGGCGCGCGGAGTAATCGCGTGGAGCTGCTCCCGCGCCGCCGTCATGGCCCGTTCGCCACCCTGCTCGACGAAAAGGCTCGGCTGGAACGGGTCTTCGGCCGAAGGCAGGTCGCGCTGCTGCGGCGCCGGGAGGGCCTGCCGGGAGACGGCGTCGATAATCGCGTCGGATTCGCGGCCACGCTTCGGCTGGGGAGCGACTTCCTCTTCCTCGCGGGCGATGAGCATCGCGGTCATGTTGCGGACGTGGTCGGTGCGGCGGAAGAGGTTGCGCAGGACCTGTTCGCCGGGGAGGGCGAGGATATCGCAGAGGAGGTCGTCGTCGAGTTCGATGGCGGCGGAAGTGCTGAGGAGGAGGAGGCTATCGCCCGGCTCGAGGTCGATGCGGGTGAGGGCGAGCGGCGTGTCCTTCGGACCGCCCATGGGCTCGGAGGATTCGAGCGAGGGGACGATCGGGGTGCATGCTCCGTTGTGCCAGAGGTAGGCGCTCGACGGGCCGGCCTGGGCGATGACGGCCTGGTTGCCGCGGCGGGCGAAGCAGGTCATGCCGATGCGCACCCGGTGCTGGGCGATGCTCTTCCGGTTCCAGTCGCGAAGGTCGCGGCTGGCCTCGGCGAAGAGCCGCGAAAGCGACCCGGTGAGGCTCACGTCATAGGTGGACCATGCCTGGCCGAGCGTCGAGATCAGGTGGCCGACAAACGCCTCGCCCGCGGGAGTTGTGCCCTCGGCGACGACGTAGAGTTCGCTGCGGTCGCCCACGGGGCCCTTGCCCAGGAAGACCCCGGCGTTGGGGCCACGTTCGACGGGTTCGTGATCGACGATCGCGAACTGGCCGATTTGCAATGCATGTGTCACACGCGAATCCCTGCGCTCAGATTCAGTGTCGAGGCTCCCGAGGAGTCCGATTGAGCACCCACAAGGGGGCGCAGAGGTTCATCTAACACCCGTCGCGGCAACATTTGCAACCCTTGAACGTCACATTATGCAAACACGACGGTTGGTTCTGCGCTCGGCAGAGTGGAAATGGCGCCGATTTCGAACGCGGGTTCGACGTAATCGGCGGAATCCGAAAATTCGCGAGAAATTAGCTGCCGCTGTTCGTTGCGGCCACGATCAGGGGCTCCAGGCCGGCCAATGAGTCCTCCACGAACGCCTTGTGTTCGGCCGGGGTGGTGGTGCTTCTGAGCTTGCCCATGGTGTCAAGCACCTTCACGCAGGAGTCCGAAAGACCGTCGTAAAGCGCGGAATATGGCGCTGGCCCGGCCGTTTTCGCGGCTGCGTACTGCTCGAGGAGGGCACAGCGGTCGGCGGCCACTTCCCAGTTCTGGAGGGCGCCCTCGGGACGGTTGCAGGGCGTCGTCTCGCAGGCCTTGCGGATGCCCCCGGCGATTTCGAGCGCGAAGGTGATGTTCTGTGCGGTGTTCAGGAGGGCCTGATTGAGCCGCTCCGGCGAGAGCGTCGGGATGGCATCGGCGGGGTTCGCGGTGGC
>JBBSKE010000291.1:0-5231 GCA_038256595.1 Tepidiformales bacterium
CTTGCATCGGTGAGGACCCGCCGCCCATCGCCGTCGGGGAGCCGCAGGCCGAGGGTTCGCCCTCGCCCGTGGTCAACATGACGGTCGTCCTGCCGCAGGTCGCCCGCGACGGCCCGGCCGGCACCTTCCACTACACCGTGGTGGCCGGGGACACGCTCTACTCGCTTTCCCTGCGATACGGCACGTCGGTGGCGAACATCGTCCAATTGAACGGCCTCGACAACGCCGGCGCGATTAATGTCGGCCAGGTGCTCATCATGCCGCTCGCACCGGTGGCGACTGCGACTCCGACTCGTACCCCCACGACAACGCCATCAGGCCCGAGCCTCATAGTCAATAACGGTCCGCGCGGTTCCGGGCAGGTCGCACTCACCTTCGACATGGGCGGCCGCGTCGAACCCGCGCTCGACATCATGAATTACCTCATCGCGAATCGCATCCCGGCGACCATCTTCATGACTGGCGCGATGGTCGACAACGTCAACACCGACGCAGGCCGGGAAGTGCTCGCGCTGGTCGAAGCGAACCTCGACCTGTTCGATTTCGGCCACCATAGCTATTCGCATCCGCGATTCACCGAACTTACGAACTCGCAGATAACCGCCGAAATCAAGGACACCGAGGCTGCCTTCGCGCGCCATTCCACGCTCGATGCGCGGCCCTGGTTCCGGCCGCCAGAGGGTGCCTACAACGCGAACGTGCTGGCGGTGATTGGCCCACTGGGATACACGCGGACGATCATGTGGGACGTGGACACGATCGACTGGCGGCCCGAGTCCGAAGGCGGCCCGACCGCCGCGTTCATGACGTCGAAGGTCGTCACGAACGCGCAGGGCGGCAGTATCGTGCTCATGCACCTCGGCGGCTTCAACACCTTCGAAGCCCTGCCGGGGATGATCGCTGGCCTGCAGGCAAAGGGCCTCGAGCCGGTGAAAATTAGCACGATGCTCGGCGAATAAACCCTGCTTCCCATCGTCCGGGAATGCGAAAGCCTTACAGCTGCTCCTTGAGCCACTGGCGCGCCGAATCGATCACGTCCGGGCCGATCTCGAAGTGACCGCCGGGCAGCCACTTGATGTCCTTCGTGCCCGGGAGGGCGTTGTAGAGCGCCTCGGTCGATTCGCGCGAGACCAGCTGGTCTTGCGATTTCGCCACGATCCGGGTCGCGACGTTCGCCAGCGCGGGGACGAAACTCTCGTCGCCGGTTGCCGTCCCTGCCAGCCCGCCTTCACCGACCAGGCAGAACGCGGCAGCCTTGAATCGCCCATCTGCGGCGACCGCGGGCAGCCCGATCATGCTGCCCAGCGAGAACCCGGTGAACCCGAGCCGCGTCATGTCGATCGGGTAGGCCGCGGCCAGCAGGTCGAGCATGCGCGTGACCTCGGCGCCGAACTGGGCGCGAATCTCCGGGTAGCGCTCGCGATTCCGGAAGAGGGCCATCGGGTCGTGGTTCTTGCGGTCGCCATGCAGCGGCGCGTCCAGCCCGGCGCAGACCCAGCCGCGCCGCGCCCACATCCGCGCGACATCGGCGACGAAGTAGTCGTCCTTGCTGCTCATTCCCGGGTGCTGGATGAGCACGAACGGCATCGGCTCGTCGAACTGCACCGGCAGGTACATGAGCCCCGGGACGTATTCGCCCGCGAGGTCGAAGGAGAAGCGGACCTCTTTGAGGTCGTCGGAGATCGATTCACGGACGGAAAGTTCAGCAGTCATCCGCGATAGCCTACGCCATCCGCGGGGTTCCATTCGAGCCCGCGTTTTTGGGCCGGCCGGCGCTACAGTAATTGGCCGCCACGCCGGATAATGGAGCCATACCCGCACAAGGAGCGAGCTCATGCCAACCGCCACCTATATCGATGTAACCGACGCCACTTTCGCCGCCGAGGTGCTCGAACGTTCGAAGACGGTGCCGGTGGTGGTCGACTTCTGGGCGCCGTGGTGCGGGCCCTGCCGCGTGCTCGGGCCGATTATCGAGCGCGTCGCTGCCTCGCACGGGAACGACGTGGTGCTCGCAAAGCTGAACACCGACGAGAACCCGCGCGTCGCGACCCAGTTCAAGATCCAGGGCATCCCGGCGGTGAAGGCGTTTAAGGACGGCAAGATGGTGAGCGAGTTCACCGGCGCCGTGCCCGAGCCGACCGTGACCGCGTTTTTCAATAAACTCGTTCCGACGGCTGCCGAGAAGGCCGCGCGAGAGGCCGCGAGGCTCGCTGCGAGTGGCGATACTGCCGCCGCCGAGGCCGTCTTCCGCAGCGCACTCGCCGAGCAGCCCTCGAACGCAGACGCTATCGCCGGGCTCGGCGAGCTCCTCTTCGCGCGGGGCGAGACAGCGGAACTGCTGCCACTGCTCGAACGCATCCCGGGCGACCGCCGGGCCAAGGCGCTCAAGCATCGCATCTTCCTCAAGGGGTTCGCGGAGAAGCACGCGGGCGAAAATCTCGAGTCCGAAGCCGCCGCAGCGCCTCGCGACGCCCGCGCACGGTATCGCTACGGCCTCTTGCTGGCCTCGAAAGAGCAGTACGAATCGGCGCTCGACGAACTCATCGATTCCATCCGCGCAGACCGCAAGTTCGCCGACGAAGCGGCGCGTAAGGCGGTCCTCGGCGTGTTCGACATCCTTGGCCCGGACGACCCGCGCACCCGCCAGTACCAGCGCTCGCTCGCGTCTGTCCTGTTCTAAGTCGAGAGAGTCAGACCTTCGTCGCCCGCAGGTAGAAGGCGTTCTCTTCGGCAGGGAGGCCGCCAAACGGTGGCATGCCGAGGATCGCGTGGACGCCGCTTGCGTCGGCGATGACCACCATGCCGTGGCGCTGCCAGGCCGGGATCTTCCGGTCAATGAGCCACTCGCCGAGCTTCTTGTGGCCCGCCGCGGTGCGAATTACGTCTCCCGGAGTGGCCGTGCGGAGGCGAAGCACGCCCTTCGTCGCCGACATGTCGATCGCTGCTGTCCATGCGCCGGGAAGCTCCGGGAGCGGGTTCGAGGCGACATCGACGCGCCATTCGTTCAGTTTCGTCGAGCCCGGCACGTTCATGACGCGCGAATCGGCGACTGAGGCATCGTCCCAGGCGAGCGGCGGGCCGAGCCGCGCAAGTCCGCACGAGACCTGCACGACGACCTCGCCCAGTGATACCTCGCCGGCGCCCTTGCGCAGGACCGCACGCAGATTCTTGATGCGCGTGCGATTGACCTCGGCGGGCAGCTTGAAGAAGGTCGCCTCGCGCTCGATCAGCAGCGTGAGCGCCTCCGCAGGCAGGGCCGCGAGCGGCTTCAGCCGGAAAATCGAACCGAGGGCGCCGCGTTCGCTCGGCTGCACGCCCATCGACTCTTTTTCGATGGGCGCGAACGCCTCGCGGGCGCTTTCGCCGAGGCCGATGAGCGCCCGGTCGAGCCCCGGGGTGAGATCGCGCAGCGCCGGCAGGATCTCGACGCGGATGCGGTTCCGCTGGTAGGCGATGTCGGTGTTGGTGGTATCGATGCGTGGTTCGATGCCGGCTTCGCGGCAGAGCGCGACGGTTTCCGCGCGCGAAATTCGCAGTAGTGGCCGGATCAGCGTGAGTCCGGGGCTTCCCGGCAGCGGCGCGAGCGGCAGCATCCCGCGGATGCCGCGCACGCCCGAGCCGCGGAGGATGCGCATGAGGATGGTCTCGGCCTGGTCGTCCGCGGTGTGGCCGGTGACCACGCGCTCGACCCGCTCCTTGCCGGCGACGAAGCCGATGAACTGGTAGCGCATGTCGCGCGCGGCCGCTTCGATGCCTTTGCCCGCCTCCGCAGCGCGGCGGGCAACTTCGCCTTCGCCACTGTAGAACGCGATATCGCGCGCCTTGCAGAGTTCGCGGCACCATTCGAGGTCGGCGCTGGAGTCGGGGCGAAGTTGGTGGTCGAAGTGAATCGCCAGCAGCTCGATGCCGAGCCGCTCGCGCAGCGATTCGAGCACGAGCAGCGTGGCGACCGAATCCGGCCCGCCGGAGAGCGCGACCATGATGCGCGCACCCTTGCGCACGAGCCGCTCCTCCCGGATGAAGCGCTCGACCTCGCGGGAAACGGAGGACAGGACGGGCGGATTAGCGGGGGAAGAGCCGTTCCCACCAGTCGCCAGAGGTCTGGGTGGGTTCTTCGGGGGGCGGGCTGGTGACGACAAACGGGATTTCTCCGACACGGATATAGCCCAGTCTACGACGCGCTTCCTGTTCGACGTACGCGTCGTCGTCGACGTAGTTCAGCACGCCTTCGAGGTAGGCCTTCTTTTCTTCCAGCGCGGCGATTTCGCGGGTGGATTCGCCGTATTCGTCGCGCAATGCCTTGCTTCGGAGCGTGCTCGAGGCGGCCGTGTAAACAAAATAGCCCGCGAACAGCAGGCAGATGAAAATGGTGACTTTTGCTCGGCTCAGTCGCACTGGCGTCATAATTGCTGATTCAACCTAAACCCCACCCTCTGTTTGTTCAAGATGCGTGAGGTGGCAGGTATCATTCAGGACAAGAAGAGTAGAACGTCCGTTCGCTGCGAGAGAAATAGTGGTCACAGATGCGAGATCCACCTGGAGGCTGCGGAAGTGCACCACTGGCAGGTCGAGCAGCAGGCAGACCAGGAGCTTGGTGATGAAATTGTGCGAAACCACCGCAATCGACTCCACCGGGAGCGCGCGCAGCTCCGCGACGTAGGGGCGCAGGCGGTCTGCGACATCGTCGATGCTCTCGCCGCCGGGCATGCGCACGGAGGTGTCGTTGGATGCCCAGCGGCGCATGAACTCCGGGTATTTCTCGCGCATGACCGGGAATTCCATGCCCTCGGTTTCGCCGACATCGAGTTCGATCAACTCGTGGCGAGCCTCGGGACTGCAGGCGCGTTCGAAGGCCATGCGTTCGGCAACCATCGTCGCGCGCTGCAGGGGGCTGCAATGGATGTTGTCCAGCGGCCGCTGCGCGAGGTAGGCCGCGACGGCCGCCGCCTGGGCCTCGCCGAAGGGCGTCAGCGGCACATCTTCGGTGCCGAGGCCGACGCGGCTGCGATTGTGGGCGGTCTCCCCGTGGCGGATGAGGTGGATTATCACGCGTTGCCTTCGCGCCCGGGAAGTGGCGCCCAGAGCCGCTGGAGGAACGGCGTGAACCCGAGGCTGCGCCAGAAACCCTCCGCCCCGGCGTCCGAAGCGATGACGGACATCTCCAGGTGCGAGATGCCATCCTGCTGGTTCGCCCAGTCGGCGACGGCGTCGAAGAGCTTCTTGCCGAGGCC
>JBBSKE010000292.1:0-5229 GCA_038256595.1 Tepidiformales bacterium
CTGGCCGGTCACGACCGAACTTGCCCGCCGAGCCGCGCGCATCGCGTCCCGGCAGCGGATCAAAGGCTGCGACGCCATCTATGTCGCGCTCGCGGCTCAGCTTGATGACGTGCTGGTCACGTTCGACCGGGAGCAGAGCGAGCTAGGGCGGGCGATGATTCGCGTCCTCGTGCCCGAGTAGCGCTGCCGGCTTTCGCGCCGCCGAAACCGGTTCATCTGCCCGTGCTATGCTCTGAGCTTGATCTTTCGTCGCCCTGGAGTGTCGCAATGGCAGAAATCCGCATCCCCTTCGCCCGCCCATCCATCGACGAAGCGGATGTCGCCGCCGTTGTGAAATCGCTCACGAGCGGCTGGCTCACCAGCGGGCCGAACGTCGCCGCACTCGAAGCCGAACTCGCGGCCTACACGGGCGCCAAATTCGTGAACGCGGTCAACTCCTGCACGGCGGCGATGCACCTCGCCCTCCGCGCCTGGGATATCGGGCCCGGCGACGAAGTCATCACGACGCCCTACACCTTCAGCGCGACCGGCACGGTCATCGTCCACACCGGCGCGACACCGGTCTTCGCCGACATCCGCGAGCGCGACGCGAATATCGACCCGGCCGCCATCGAGCGAGCGATTACGCCGCGGACGAAGGCGATTATCCCGGTCCACTTCGCCGGCGAACCGTGCGACATGGACGCCATCACGGACATCGCCGAGCGGCACGGGCTCAAGGTCCTGGAGGACGCCGCCCACGCGATCGGCACGCGCTACCGCGGCACTCCCATCGGCGTACACGGCGATGCGGTCGCGTTCAGCTTCTATGCAAACAAGACGATGACCACTGGCGAAGGCGGTGCCCTCGCCAGCGACGACGAGGAGTTCAGCAACCGTGTCCGCGTGCTGACGCTGCACGGGATGACCCGGGACGCCTGGAAGCGGTACGACGCGGGCGGCAACTGGCGCTACGACATCGTAGAGTTCGGCCAGAAGGACAACCTGACCGACCTCGCGGGGGCACTCGGCCGCCAGCAGCTCATCCGCCTCGAGCAGTTCATCGAAGCGCGCACGAACGCGGCCCAGCGCTACATCGCGAACCTCGCGGACGAAGAGCATGTCATCCTGCCCTATTTCGCCGAAGAGAACCGCACGGCCTGGCACCTGTTCGTTATTCGCATCAAGGAGTCGTCGCCGGTGCCGCGCGACGAAGTGATCCGCCAACTCGCCGAGCGCGGCATCCAAACGAGCGTGCATTTCATCCCGCTGCACTATTTCACGGCCTACCAGAAGCTCGGGCACTGGCAGAAGGGCGACTTCCCGGTCGCCGAGCACTTCCACGAGGGCGCCATCAGCCTGCCGATGTATGCCGACCTGACGAACGAGATGGTCGATGAGGTTTGCGAAGCCCTGCGCGAGATCCTGCGCGGCTAATCACGAGCGGCTGCTGACTGCGAATCTCTATTCCGGCGGCTCGGGGGCCTCATCGTCTTCGGGCTGGCTGGCCGGCAGGTAAACGGTGAAGGTTGCGCCGTGGCCCTCGCGGCTATCGACCTCGATCCGGCCGCCGTGGGCGCTGACGATACCGTGCACAATCGACAATCCGAGGCCCGTGCCGCCGCCGAATGGCCTCGTCGTGAAGTAAGGTTCGAATATGCGGCTGCGGAGCGCCTGGGGGATGCCATGCCCCGAATCCGCCACGGAGAGCGCGAGGTAGCCGTTGGGCGAGGCATCGTCCGGGGGCACTGCCGCTGCGCGAATGACTATCTGGCCACGGCCGTCCATCGCGTCGCGTGCGTTCGCGACCAGGTTCATGAGCAGCTGCTGCATCTGGACGTTGTCGGCGGCGAACGGGGGACATCCAGGCTCGACGATAGTCACAACCGAGACGTCCGGGCCCGCGAGCCGCTGGAGGATACGGAGCGTGTCGTCGAGGATCTCATCGATGGTCGTTGAGAGGTGACCGCCGGGGGCAGGGCGCGCGAACGCGAGCAGTTTCTGCACGAGGCCGGCGCAACCAATCGCCGCCCGCCGGGCGTCCGCGAGTTCGGGCCATTCGCCCGGGCCGGTTGCTTCGAGCCGCATCATTGCGTAATCGACGTTGCCGAGAATCGTCGTGAGGAAGTTGTTGACGTCGTGGGCGAGACCCGCGGCAAGCGCCCCGACGGTCTCCATGCGCTGGGCGCTGCTGACCTGTGCTTCGAGTTCCTTGCGCGGAGTAATGTCCTGCATGACGCCGAGCACGGTCACCGGGCGGCCATCGGGGGCGTAGTCGAACACGCCGCGGTCCCAGACCCAGCGGTATGTGCCGTTCGCGTGCTGCCAGCGATATTCGAACTCGACCAACTCGCCGGGTCGGCGCTTGAGCTGGCGTTCGCGAAGCACGCGGTCCCGGTCGTCCGGGTGGATTCGCCGAAGCCAGCCATCCGACGACGTTCCAAGCGACTCCTGCGTGTGACCGAACACCTCTTTGACCGGCCCGGAGAAAAGCATCATCTCGGAAGGCAGATCTGCCTCGTAGACCACCTGGTGGCTGGCGGCGACGACCTGCTCGAAGCGGCGATGCTCGGCGTCGAAGGCTTCGCGGAGCACCCGTTCGCGTTCGGCGCGCTCGGTGTTGTCGAAGTAGATGCGCTCGATGGTGGCGGGCACTTCGCCGTCAGGGGCAACCACGTGGCCGACCTCGCGGACGGTCCGGCGGTCGCCATCGGGCAGGTGGAAGCTGAGCGTTATGTCGTAGCTGCCGCCGTTCTCGGCCGAACTCTCCCAGGCCGCGGCGACAATCGCCTTGTCGCGGTCGGACAGGAATTCGTCGAGAACCCGGCCTCCGTGCGTGAAATCGCGGGCGGGCACGCCGGTCATTTGCTCGATGCGCTCATCGACATAGAGGGTGACCGATGGGTCCTGGAGCAGGCAGCGGTGGACGACGCCGGGGAGGTTCCGGAGGAGGGATTCGTACTGCCGCTGGCTGGTGCGGAACGCCTCTTCGATGCTGACGAGCGAGGAGATATCCCGGACAACACTGACCACGTAGCGCTGGCCCTCCCGGGTCACGAGGCGCGAGCGCACCTCGGAGCGGAAGCGGCTGCCGTCCTTTCGCTCGTGGATCGTGCGGAACGTGAGTTCGCCGGGCATGTTGCCCATGTGCTTGGCGGCAACGTCCCAGAGGTCCTTACTGAGGGCCGCATCGATGTCGTAGTTGTGAAGCTGGAGCAGTTCGGCGCGCGAATAGCCGAGGCTGCGGACGGCGCCTTCGTTCACATCGAGAAAGCGGCCCGAGGTCGCGTCGGTGATGAAAATCTGGTCGGGACTCTCATCGACGGCGAGGCGCAAGAGATCGTCGAACGCGTGATTGCCCACAGGTTACCCCCGCCCAATGCTGCGGCAGCCCGCCAAGAGCGCTGTTCGCAGTAGTGTGGTTGGCTGGCAATGCGTCGCCAAGTAGGGCTAACCCCAGCTACCGCTCTCGGCCGCGAGAGCTTTGGGGACGGCGGAGATGGTCCGCAGGCGAATGAGGTATATCGAGACCATGGTCGCGATTGAGAAGAGCAGGGCGGCTACAACGATGGGGAGGGAGAAGATGAAAATCGATGCCGAGATGCCGGCCCAGACGGTGGCGATTGCGATGCCCTTCGAGCGGATCGTCGCCCCGCGTTCCTCGCGGTAAGCCCGGAGCTGCGCGCCGAAAAAGCGGTTGGTCAGGAGCCAGCGATAAGCCCGCGGCGAACTTCGACCGAAACAGCCGACTGCAAGGAGGAAGAACGGCGTGCTGGGGAGAAGCGGCAGGGCGATCCCGGCGATGCCGAGGCCGGCGAACAGCGTCCCGGCCGCCCCGTAGAGCCAGCGCGAGGCCCGGCCGCGAGCGAGGCGCGGCTCTGCGATGGCGGCTGCTTGTGTATCAGGCTGCGAATCCGTCACGACCCCGGGAGTATGGCACGAACGCCCATCCTCGTCACTGCTGCGACCACATATCAGCATTTGAGACATAGTTGACTGCGCGCCAGCATCTCGCGCCAGCATCTATTGGTGCGACGGCCCGCAGCGACCGCGTTGATCGGGAACCAACCGGGGCCGCAGACGAAAAAGCGACTCCGCGGCGCGAGGCCAGGGAGTCGCCTTTTGCAGTGCGAAGTGGCCGGGTTAGCGCTCGATTGGCTGGTCGGCGCCCTGGATGAACAGCGTCTCGGTCGCACGGTCGGCGGCTTCGAACAGGGGCGCCGGGTAGACGCCGACGAAGACGACACCAAGCATGGTCGCGCCGCTGAGGACCGTAAGGAGCGGATTCGGGCGGAAGCGCTTCATCCCCTCGGGTGGGTCGAACAGGTACATCTGGCGCAGGACCATGAGGTAGTAATAGAGGCTGATGAAGCTGTTCAGCACGCCCAGCCCGACAAGCCAGAGCAGTTCGCGGCTGGTCGAGGACTGGAAGAGGAAGAGCTTCGTCGCAAAGCCCGCGAAGAATGGCAGGCCAGCGAAAGAGAAGAGCGAGACGACGACCACGAGCGCGAGGAACGGCGCCGTCTCCGCCATGCCGCGCAGGCCTTCGATCGTGTCCTTGCCCGTCTTGTTGTAGTAAGCGATGAGCGCGCTGAAGAGCGCCAGGGTCGAGACCACGTAGCCGCCGATGTGGAGCAGGAGCGCAGATGAAGCGTCGCGGCCGGCCACATCGTCGCCGTAGCCTATCGCCGCGATGACGATGAGCATGTAGCCGACCTGGCTGATGGACGAGTAGGCGACGAGCCGCTTGAGATTCGTTTGCTGGATGGCAACCAGGTTGCCGACGGTCATCGTGATCGCGGAGAGCGCAGCCACCGCCCAGCGCCATTCGGCAACATCGGAGGTGAACGCGCCGGCGAAGAGGCGAAGGAAGAGGGCGAAGCCGGCCGCCTTCGAGAGCGTCGAAAGGAGGGCGGTAATCGGCAGCGGTGCGCCTTCGTAGGCGTCGGGCGCCCACATATGGAAGGGGGCCGCCGAAACTTTGAAGCCGACGCCCGCGAGAATCAACATGAATCCGACCACAACGGCGGCGTTGGAGCCGGCATCGCGGTTGGCGAGGGCGCTATGGATGCCGTCGTAGCTGGTGGTGCCGGCGACGCCGTAGATGAGGCTCATTCCGTAGAGGAACATCGCGCTGGCAAAGGCGCCGAGGAGGATGTACTTGAGGCTCGCCTCGGTGGAGAGCACGTCGCGCTTGAGAAAGCCGACGAGGATGTAGAGGCAGAAGCTCATCAGTTCGAGGGCGATGTA